>NZ_JBSHBN010000088.1:0-39092 GCF_053612025.1 Kitasatospora sp. NPDC054768 | reverse complement strand
CGCCGACGGCCGCATCGTCGACGAACTCCACCACCCCACCGCCGACACCGTCCTGGACCGCATGCGCCGCTTCGACGCCAAGGGCCGCACCAGCTAGGGCGTGTCTGACAATTCGCGTCGGATCAGGGCGCACCCGGCGGGAATTGTCCGACACGCCCTTAACACCACGACCGATCCGGCCCGGCGGCCGCAGCCCGCTCACCGACCCTTCCCAGGACACCCCATGTATCGCACCGCACTGCGCAACGTGCTGGCCCACAAGGGCCGACTGCTGATGACGGCACTGGCCGTCATGCTCGGCACCGCCTTCGTGGCCGGAACCATGGTCTTCGCCGACACCTTCGGCAAGGCCATGCGGGACAGCAACTCCAAGAGCTACTCGGACGTCTCGGTCCAGGTGGTGGACCGCGCGGCCGGCTCCGCCGCCTCCGCCCGTCAGAAGAGCGAGGGCAGCTCGGCCGCCCTCACCGACGCCACCGTCCAGCAGCTGTCCGCCCTGCCGGGCACCGCCGGCGCCCGAGGCGTCGTCAGCGGCTTCACCGGCGTCGCCGACCGGAAGGGCAACCTGATCGGCCAGGTCTGGGCCGCCAAGGGCGCCAACTTCGCGCCGGGCCAGGACGGCAAGGACCCGCGCTACCCGATGGTCGAGGGCCAGGGCCCGAAGGCCGCCAAGGAGATCGCGCTCGACCGCAAGACCGCCGACAAGGGCGGCTACAAGGTCGGCGACACCGTCCGGGTCGCCGCCAACGGCCCGGTCGTCGAGGCCAGGCTCACCGGCGTCTTCACCACCGACGACCCGGTCGTCAACACCGGCGGCTCGCTCACCCTGTTCGACCGGGCCACCGCCCAGCAGACCCTGCTGGAGCCGGGCCGCTACAGCGGCATCGTGCTCACCGCCAAGCCCGGCACCAGCCAGGACGCGCTGCTCGCCCAGGCCCAGCCCGTGGTGCCCTCCGGCCACCAGTTCGACGTCGAGACCGGCGCCACGCTCAAGGCCGACGAGCAGGAGATGATCACCAAGGGCACCAGCAGCATGCGCACGATGCTCCTGGTCTTCGCCTTCATCTCGCTCTTCGTCGGCATCTTCATCATCGCCAACACCTTCACCATGCTGGTCGCCCAGCGCACCAAGGAGCTGGCCCTGATGCGGGCCATCGGTGCCAGCCGCAAGCAGGTCACCCGGTCCGTGCTGATCGAGGCCCTGCTGATCGGCACCGCCTCCGCCGTGGCCGGCCTGCTCGCCGGCATCGGGATCGGCGCCGGGATGCAGTCGCTGATCGGCGCGATGAACGAGAACATGCCGAGCGGCTCGCTGGTGATCAAGCCGCTCACCGTCGTGGTGACGGTCGTGGTCGGCGTCCTGGTGACGGTCATGTCGGCCCTGCTGCCCGCCGTGCGCGCCTCCCGGATCGCCCCGGTGGCCGCGATGAGCAGCGGCGACCAGCCGGTCTCCCAGAAGAGCCTGGTGGTCCGCAACACGATCGGATCGGTGCTCGCCGGCGGCGGCCTCGCCCTGATCGGCTTCGGCGCCTCCACTGGCAACGACAGCGGCCGGCTGCCGGTCGGCCTGGGCGCCTTCCTGGCCCTGATCGGCGTGTTCGTCCTGCTGCCGCTGCTCTCCCGTCCGGTGGTCGCGCTGGTCGGCCCGCTGCTGCGCGGTCTCGGCGGCACCCCGGGCAGGCTCGCCCAGCAGAACGCGGTGCGCAACCCGCGCCGCACCGCGGCCACCGCCGCCGCGCTGACCATCGGTCTGACCCTGGTCACCGGGCTCACCGTGATCGGCGCCTCGGTCAACGACACCATCGACCGGGCCGTCACCAGCTCGATGAAGGCCGACTTCATCGTCGGTGCCGCCAACGGCATGAGCCTGTCCGAGCAGGTGCCCGCCCAGATCGCCAAGGCCCCCGGGGTGGCCGCCTCCTCGGCGATGACGACCGCGTACTGGGACCTGAACGGCACCAGCAGGACGGTCAACGGCCTGGACGCGGCCGTCCTCGACCAGCTCGCCGACGTCGAGCTGACCAGCGGCTCCACCGCCGGCTTCGGCCAGGGCCAGCTGCTGCTCGACGAGGACGCCGCCAAGAAGCTGAACGTCACCACCGGCTCGGTGCTGACCGTGGCCTACCCGGACGAGTCCGCCGGCAAGGTCACCGTCGGTGGCGTGTACAAGACCGGCGGCATGCTCGGCCCGGTCATGCTGGCCAACAGCGAGATCGCCAAGCACGAGCCGAAGCCGTACGTCTCCGACGTCCTGGTCAAGGGCAAGGACGGCGCCACCGACGGCCTCAAGCAGGCGCTCAAGGACGCCACCGGCGCCAACCCGGTGATCGAGGTGAAGTCCAAGCAGGACGTCCGGGACGAGTTCAGCCAGACCATCACCTTCGCGCTGAACCTGATGTACGGCCTGCTGGGGATGGCGGTCCTGATCGCGATCCTGGGCGTGGTCAACACGCTGGCGATGTCGGTCTTCGAGCGCAAGCGCGAGATCGGGATGCTGCGGGCGATCGGCCTGGACCGCAGCGGCATCAAGCGGATGGTCCGTCTGGAGTCCGTGGTGATCTCGCTGTTCGGCGCCGGCATCGGCCTGCTGCTCGGCTGCTTCATCGCCTGGGCGATCAACGGCACCCTGAAGTCCAGCCTCTCCGGCCTGACCACGGTCCTGCCGTACGGCCAGCTGGCGATGTTCCTGGCGCTGGCCGGGGTGGTCGGCCTGGTGGCCGCGATCTGGCCGGCCCGCCGGGCGTCCAAGCTGGACATCCTGTCGAGCATCAAGACCGACTGACCGGTCCCGCAACGAGAGAGGTCCCCTGCCGGAGGGTTTCGGCAGGGGACCTTCTACTTCTGTACTCCGCCCGGTCGCACGGCCGGCTGAGCACCACGGAGGTCGTGGTCCGGCAACGCTGCCGGGCGGAGGGCCTCCGACTCATACCCCGGTGCTCCCACACCGGGGTCTCAGTCGCTTACTTGCTGGCGAGTGCCTTGTCGGCGGCCGGCTTGGCGGCCTCGACGGGCTTGGTGGGCGGAGTGACCTCCTGGATCGGAAGCTGCGGCCGCTCCATCTGGGCGAGGCCGACCATCTCGCGCTTGAGGAACATCGCGAGCGTCCAGTCGGTGAAGACGCGGACCTTGCGGTTGAAGGTCGGCACCATCGCGCCGTGGTACAGGCGGTGGAACCACCAGGCCGGACGGCCCTTCAGCTTGTACTTGCCGAAGAGGATCGCCACGCCCTTGTGCAGGCCGAGGCCGGCGACCGCACCGAGGTTCTTGTGCTTGTACTCCTTCTGCGGGAAGCCGCGCATGCCGGAGATCACGTTGTCGCCGAGGACGACGGCCTGACGGCAGGCGTGCTGCGCGTTCGGCGGGCACCAGGCGCCCTCGCCGGCGGCGAGGTCCGGCACCTGGGCGTTGTCACCGGCGGCCCAGACGTAGTCGAAGCCCTGGACCTGGAGGGTCGGCGCGGTGTCGACGTGGCCGCGCGGGCCCAGCGGCAGGCCGAACTCGGACAGCACCGGGTTCGGCTTCACGCCGGCCGTCCACACGATGGTGGAGGCGTCCATCTCCATGCCGTTCTTCAGCATGACGTGGCCGTCGACGCAGGAGTCCATGGAGGTCTCGATGTAGACCTCGATGTTGCGCTCCTCGAGCTTCTCCTTGGTCCACAGACCGAGGTCCGGGCCCATCTCGGGGAGGATGCGGTTGGCCGCCTCGACCACCACGAAGCGCATGTCCTCGCGGCTGACGGTCTTGTACAGCTTGGCCGCGTCGCGGGCCATGTCCTCGACCTCGGCGACGGTCTCGATGCCGGCGAAGCCGCCACCGATCACCACGAAGGTCAGCGCCTTGCGGCGGATCTCCTCGTCCGTGGTGGACTCGGCCTTGTCGAGCTGGGCCATGACGTGGTTGCGGAGGCCGATGGCCTCCTCGACCGTCTTCATGCCGATGCCGTTCTCCGCCAGACCCGGGATCGGGAAGGTGCGGGAGACCGAGCCGGTCGCGACGACCAGGTACTCGAAGGGCAGCTCGTAGCTGTCGCCGGCCGCGGGCTGGATGGTGGCGACCTTGCGGGCGTGGTCGATGCCGGTGACGGACCCGGTCAGCACCTCCGCCTGCTTGAGGGCGCTGCGCAGCGGCGCGACGAGGTTGCGGGGCGCGACGTTGCCGCCGGCCGCCTCGGGGAGGAAGGGCAGGTACGTCATGTACGACCGCGGGTCCACGACCGTGACGGTCGCTTCGCCGTAACGCATCTTCTTGAGGATGCGCATCGCGGCATACAGGCCGACGTAACCACCGCCGACAATGAGGATGCGAGGACGCTCCGTGGTGCTCATATCCGAAAGTATCCAGCACCGTCCGGAGCAGCCTTCGTGAGCCCGGTCACAAGATGAAGGACCCCCCGTGCTACACTGCGCGGCCGCAAAACCGGGCCCGGCACGGCGACCCCCACCCCTGGACGGCCCCGCGCGAGCGCGCGCCGGAGCACGACCGGCCTGAGCAGCAACGATCCGCACAGCGCCCGGGTTCCCGCGCATGATTTCGAATTTCAAACCTCAAGCGAGCCCTGACCTGCGATCCCATGGGCTACCCGGCCAGCAGGCCTTCGGTCCCACATTTCGGACGTAGCGGGCGGGTGGGTGCGGCGAATGGCCGGATCGCCATGTGAAGAAATTCACGAACTTTTCCACCCGCGCTCGGGCGCGCCCCGGCCCCGGCCCCCCGAAAGGGGTGCCGGGGCCGGTCCGGGTAAGCCCCGCACGGGGTCAGGTGGCAATACCCCAGGCGATTCCGTCGAGGATGTCGTGCTCGCTCACGACCACCTCGGCGGCGCCGGTGCGCTCCATGATCTCCAGCAGCTCCAGCGCCCCGGCCGCGATCACGTCCACCCGGCCCGGGTGCATCGACGGGATGGCCGCGCGCTCGGCATGGGTGGCGGCCAGCAGCTCCCGGGCGATCCCGGCGACCCGGTCCCGGCCGATCCGCGAGTGGTGGATCGCCGCCGAGTCGTAGCCGGGCAGGCCCTGGGCGATCGCGGACACCGTGGTGACCGTCCCGGCGAGACCCACCAGGGTGGCCGCGCCGGTCAGCGGGACGACCTCCTCGGCCCGGTCCAGCTCCGCCCGCACGTGCGCCCGGGCGGCCTCGACCTGCTCCTCCGAGGGCAGCTCGGCGTCACCGAAGTACCGCTCGGTGAGCCGCACGCAACCGATGTTCACCGAGCGCGCCGCCTGGACGTCGTCCGAGCCGAGCACGAACTCGGTGGAGCCGCCGCCGAGGTCGAACACCAGGTACGGGCCGGGGAACTGACCGCCCGTCAGTTCCTTGGTGGCGCCCACGAAGGACAGGTGCGCCTCCTCCTCGCCGCTCACCACCTCGGGCTCGACGCCCAGGATGTCGCGCACGCCCTTGACGTACTCGTCGCTGTTCTCGGCGTCCCGGGAGGCACTGGTGGCGACGAAGCGGACCCGCTCCGGGCCGACACCGAAGCCGGCGATGATCTCCTGGTACTCCCGGCAGGCCGCGAAGGTGCGGGCCAGCGCGTCGGGGTGCAGCCGGCCGGTGCGGTCCACGCCCTGGCCCAGCCGGTTGACGATCATCCGGCGGTCGAGGTCGGTGATCTCCCCCGTCTCCGGGTCGAGGTCGGCGACCAGCAGGCGGATCGAGTTGGTGCCGCAGTCGATCGCGGCCACGCGGGTGGTGCTCACTCGGACTCCCGCTCCGCCGCGGCTTCCTCCACGGCCCGCTTCTTCGCGGCGCGCTCGGCGGTCTTCTGCTCCTTGGCGGCGATCACGGCCTCGTGGTCCTGCTCCTTGGCGCGGTTGCGGGCGACCCGCTCACCGGCGGCCTCGACCTCCGCCGGGGAGACGCACGGGCCCTTGGCCCACCAGTCCTCCAGCATGCCGATCGCCTCGTCGCCGAGCGGGTTGACGCCCTCGCCGGCCGCCAGCGAGTGGCCGACCAGCACGTGCAGGCACTTCACCCGGTCCGGCATCCCGCCGGCGCTCGGGAAGCCCTCCAGCACCTCGATCGCGTCGCGCCGGGCGATGTAGTCCTCGTGCGCCCTCTGGTAGGCGGCCGCCAGCTCCGGGTCCTCGGCGAGCCGGGCGCTCTGGTCCTTCATCACGCCCTCCGCCTCCAGGGTGCCGATCAGCGAGGCGGCCTTGGGGCAGGTCAGGTAGTAGAGCGTGGGGAACGGCGTGCCGTCCGGCAGCCGGGGAGCCGTCTCCACGACGTCCGGGTTGCCGCAGGGGCAGCGGTGCGCCACGCCGCGCAGGCCGCGCGGCACCCGGCCGAGCTGGGCGGCGATGGCCGCGACGTCGGCGTCGGAGACGGAGGGGTGGTTCTCAGTGGTCATGGGGGGAGGTGTCTCCAACGGGGGACGGTGGGAGGGGAAGGGGGGTGGCGGGGGCCGCCGCCACGGTGTCGGCGGCGTCCACCGAGTCCCAGATGCCGGCGTACCAGGGCTTGGCGGCCTTCGTCCGGTCGGCGGCGCTTCCGGAGGCCGCGGTGCCGGAGGAGGCCGCACCCGCCGCGGACGAGGAGGGCTGGGCGGAGGCCCGGCCGGCCGGATCCACCGCGATGTACGGGGTCTCCCCCGGCACCGCGTAGTGCAGCCGGGCGCGGGCCTGCGCCTTCACGTACTCCGGGTCCTGCCAGCGGGCCTTCTCCCGGCGCAGCTGCTCGACCTGCTGGCGCGCGTGGTCGGCCTTCGCCCGCTGGGCGGAGATCTCGGCGCGCTGGGAGATGAACTGCCGCGTCGGGTAGGCGAGGATCGCCACCAGCGAACAGAGCACCAGGACGAGGACGGTCGCCCGGCTCGTGAACCGGGGCCGGGCCGCCAAGCCCGGGATCCTCCAGCCAGCCATCTCCCGTATCCCCTCCTGGTCGCGACGGTGCCCCGCCGTCCACCCTACGGGGTGAACGGCGGGGCACCGGTCAGGCGTGCGCTACCGGGAGCGCCCGGCCCTCGTGCCCGCCGTGCGGATCGCTCCGCGCAGCGGCCGGGCCCGGTCGCTCCACGGAGCGGCCGTTCCTGCTACTCCGCGGAGCGGAAGCGCGGGAAGGCGCCGCGGCCGGCGTACTCGGCGGCGTCGTCGAGGATCTCCTCGATGCGCAGCAGCTGGTTGTACTTGGCGACGCGCTCGGAGCGGGCCGGGGCACCGGTCTTGATCTGGCCGCAGTTGGTGGCGACGGCCAGGTCGGCGATGGTGACGTCCTCGGTCTCGCCGGAGCGGTGCGACATCATGCAGCGGTAGCCGTTGCGCTGGGCCAGCTCGACGGCGTCCAGGGTCTCGGTCAGCGAGCCGATCTGGTTCACCTTCACCAGCAGCGCGTTGGCGGTGCCGGTCTCGATGCCGCGGGCCAGGCGGGCCGGGTTGGTGACGAACAGGTCGTCGCCGACCAGCTGGACCTTGTCGCCCAGCTTGTCGGTCATGGCCTTCCAGCCGTCCCAGTCGGACTCGTCCAGCGGGTCCTCGATGGAGACCAGCGGGTAGGCGGCGACCAGCTCGGCGTAGTACTCGATGAGCTCGGCGGCGGTGAGGTCCTTGCCCTCGAACTGGTAGGCGCCGTCCTCGTAGAACTCGGAGGAGGCGACGTCCAGGGCCAGCGCGACGTCACGGCCGGGCACGTAGCCGGCCTTCTCGATGGCCTCGACGATGAGGTCCAGGGCCTCGCGGTTGGAGTCCAGGTTCGGGGCGAAGCCGCCCTCGTCACCCAGACCCGTGGACAGGCCGCGCTCCTTCAGCACGCCCTTGAGCGTGTGGTAGACCTCGACGCCCCAGCGGACGGCCTCGGAGAAGGACTCCGCGCCGATCGGGGCGATCATGAACTCCTGGATGTCGACGTTGGAGTCCGCGTGCGACCCACCGTTGAGGATGTTCATCATCGGGACCGGCAGGACGTGCGCGTTCGGGCCGCCCAGGTAGCGGAACAGCGGCAGGTCGCTGGCCTCGGAGGCGGCGTGCGCGACGGCCAGCGAGACGCCCAGGATGGCGTTGGCGCCGAGCGAGGACTTGTCCGGGGTGGCGTCCAGGTCCAGCATGGCCTGGTCGATCAGGCGCTGCTCGGTGGCGTCGTAGCCGACCAGCTCCGGGCCGATCTGCTCGATGACGGCCAGGACGGCCTTCTCGACGCCCTTGCCGAAGTAGCGGTTCTTGTCACCGTCACGCAGCTCCAGCGCCTCGAAGGCACCGGTGGAAGCACCCGACGGGACAGCGGCACGACCCGTGCTGCCGTCGTCGAGGCCGACCTCGACCTCGACCGTGGGGTTGCCGCGGGAGTCGAGGATCTCACGGGCTACGACGACATCGATGGACGGCACGAGGCATCTCCTTGCGGAAGCAGGGTCCGGTCTGACGGTGGTGCTGTCAGCAGGACGATTGCGGAGTCGTTACGACCAGAGCCTAACCGCCCGGGCTCCCGGGGCCACGTCCGCCTCGGTCCCGTCTCAGCGTGTGGCCCCACTACCCACCGGTAGTTCACCTGCTTGTCCCAGCTTGTCCCACCGGAGCGGGCGAATGCGGACGAAGGGGACCGGTAGGACCGGTCCCCTTCGGACGGCGGGGTGAGGCGGCGTCGGCGCCGGGCGCGGCGGGCGGGCCGGCGTCGAGCGAGCCGGCGTCGAGCGGGCCGGCGTCGAGCGGGCCGGCTCAGCCGAGGTGCAGCACCTGGCCGGGCATGATCAGGTTCGGGTCGCCGCCGACCGTGCCGTGGTTCTGCTCGTACAGCGCGTGCCAGCCGCCGGACACGCCCTGGGCGGCGGCGATGGTCGACAGGGTGTCACCGGCGCGGACGGTGTAGTCGTGGCCGGTGGTCTGCGGGGCCGACTGCGCGGCCTGCGGGGCGTACTGCGGCTGGGCGGCGGCCTGGCCGGCGTACTGCTGGTAGACGCTCTGGTGGCTGGTCCAGTACCAGGCGCCGTTGCTCTGGTACCAGTACACCTTGGCGTCGGCGTCCCAGCCGGCCTTGCCGGAGAAGCCCGGGGTCTGCGGCTGCGCCTGCTGCTGCGGGGCGGCCTGCTGGACCGGCTGCGCGGCGGGCTTCGGGGTCTGCTTCTGGGCGGCGGGCTGCTGCGCGACCGGCTTCTCGGCCGGCTTGGCGGCGGGCTTCGGGGTCTGCTGCTTGGGGGCGGACTGCGGCTTGGCGTCCGAGGAGGTGTCGACCGCAGCCGGGGCGCCACCCTTGGTCAGACCGGCCTTCTGGGAGCAGACCGGCCAGGCGCCCGGGCCCTGCGAGGCCAGCACCTTCTCGGCGACCGAGATCTGCTGGGCCTTGCTGGCCTGGTTGGCCTGCGGCGCGTAGGCGGTGCCGCCGTACGCCTTCCAGGTGCTGGAGGTGAACTGGAGGCCGCCGTAGAAGCCGTTGCCGGTGTTGATGCTCCAGTTGCCACCGGCCTCGCACTGGGCGACGGCGTCCCAGGTGGAGGCGGGGGCGGCGGAGGCGCCGGTGGCGGTGAGGAGCGGCATCGCGAGTCCGACGCCGGCCACACCGGCGACGGCGATGGCCTTCTCGGCCTGGGTGCGACGACGGTGACGGCCAGTTCCAACGAACAGCATGAAGAGGTCCCTCTCCGCACGCCTGCGAGGTGAGCTGTCGGGTTCGGACCGGGAGGTGGCCCGGCCGCCGTACGCGGAAACGATTCCGCTCGGGCGGCTTCACCCCAAGCCGTGGGGAGACGGCAACAAACCTGGTTCCCCCGCCCCTGCCCAGGGTTCTGGTCGGTTTCCCGTGGCGCGGCGGGCAGGACTCGGCGTTCCGCGTACGAGGTCCGCAGCTGCGAACTCCAGGGAGAGTAGACAGATCATCAGACCAATCACAAGCTCATATCGTCGATATCACACAATAATTACGGCGCGTGTTCGATCGCCTACCAACGGCGGTGTTATGTCCGGATTGATGGGTGTTCACACCCCCGTCAGCAGGTGGTTCGCGACGTCCCGTCAGTGCGATCTCAGCACGTCGGAGGCGTGGCGGGAGTGTTCGGCGAGGCCTGCGAAGGAGCGTGCGGAGGGGTCTGCGGAGAGGCGTGCGGGGAACGGCTCTCCGGACTGAATTCCACCGGGAGTTCGCGCAGCCCACGCATGATCAGACCACCGCGCCACCGCAGGTCGTCCGCGTCTTCCGCGAGCCGGAGATCGGGCAGCCGGGAAAGCAGCGTGGTCAGCGCGGCACGACCCTCCAAGCGGGCGAGCGGAGCGCCGATGCAGTAGTGGATGCCGTGCCCGAAGCCCAGGTGGGGGTTGTCCGTCCGGGCCAGGTCCAGGGTGTTCTCGGCCGCGAACCGGGCCGGGTCGCGGTCCGCCGCGGCGAGCACCACCAGCACCGGGTCGCCGACCGGGATGTCCACCCCGCCGATGGCCAGCGGACGGGTCGCGAACCGCCAGGTCGCCATCTCCACCGGTCCGTCGTAGCGCAGGAGTTCCTCGATCCCGGTCTCCAGCAGCGCGCTCTCCCCGCGGGCCACCGACTCCTGCAGCAACCGGCGCTGCTCCGGATTGCGCAGCAGGGCGTACGTGCCGTTGCCGATCAGGTTCACGGTGGTCTCGAAACCCGCGAACAGGAGGATGAAGGCCATCGCCGCGGCCTCGTTCTCGGTCAGGTGCTCACCGTGGTCACTGGCCCGGATCAGGCCCGAGATCAGGTCGTCCCCGAGGTCCGCGCGCTTGCGGTGGATCAGCTCCAGCAGGTACGCCCGCATCCGCTTCACCGCCCGCCCCACGCCGCCGCGCCGGCCGCCGCCGTGGCCCGGCTTCGTGTGGCGCACCATCATCCCGGCCCAGTCCCGGAAGTCGTCCTGGTCCTCGGCCGGCACGCCCAGCATGTCGCAGATCGCGTAGATGGGGAGCGGGAAGGCGAACTCGTGGATCAGGTCCGCCGAACCGCGCTGCGCGAAGCCGTCGATCAGCCGGTCGGTGAGCTGCTGCACCCGCGGCTCGAACTCGGCCACCCGGCGCGGGGTGAACGCCTTCGACACCAGCCTGCGCAGCCGGGTGTGGTCCGGCGGGTCGATGTTCAGCAGGTGGGTCATCAGGTCCGCCTGCCGCTCCCCCGGGATGCCCACCCGGCCGGTGCGGTGCGCCTGCTCGCTGTGGTGCGCCGGGTTCTTCGACAGCCGGCTGTCCGCGAGCGCCTGCCGGGCGTCCGCGTACCGGGTCACCAGCCAGGCCTCCACCCCGCTCGGCAGCGTGGTGCGGTGCACCGGGGCGTGCTCGCGCAGCCAGGCGTAGGCGGGGTACGGGTCGGAGGCGAACTCCCAGGTGAACAGCTGCGGGGCGGTGGCGTCGGACGGCGTGGCGGCGGGCCGGGCGGAGTCGGGCTGAGCTGGCATGGACCGACCGTATCCGGTGCGACGGGCACGCCCCGCTCCGGCGGGCCGCCGCTCCTCCCGCCGACGGTCCGCGGCCGTCCTGCCGATGCTCCGTGGACGGCCCATGGACGGCTCATGGACGGCCCGTTGACTGTCCGCGGACGGTCAATGGACAGCTCTTGGCCGACTCTTGGCCGCAGTGCGGGCGTGAGCCTGGTCACCTGCGGGGTAATCCCTGTTGCGGAGGGTCAGGACGTGCCTACGATCCTCCGCAGTACGCGTGGGCGCCGGTGCGGTGTCGCCCACAGGGAGGAGCAGGCCATGCGGGTCAGCGGGTCAGTCGTCGTCATCGCGGTCCTCGACGGCGGTTCGGGCGCGGGACTCGCCCGCCGGTTCGCCGCGGCCGGCGCCTCCGGAATGCTCATCGCCGACCAGTACGCCGGCATCGCCGAGGACCTCGCCGCCGAACTCGACCGGCCGGGCTGCCCCGTCGTCGGCGTCTGCGGCGACATCCGCCGCCCCAGCGACGTCGCCGCCCTCGTCGACACCGCCGAGAAGCACCTCGGACCGATCGACCTGTTCGCCGTGGCCGGCCCGGACGGCGAGCGGATCATCTCGCTGGCCGAGCTGCCCGACCACCTCGACCTGGAGCGGCTCGCCGAACTCGTCGTCCTCGTCGGCGAGGCCATCGGCGAACTCGTCCCGCCGCAGCGGTGCCCGGAGCACACCGCCACGGCGGCCTGAGCGCCTACTTCCCGTCGGGCTCCCCGGCCGAGTCCCCGTCGGGCTCTCCGTCGGGCTCTCCGTCCGGCTTGAGGCCTTCGGCCGCGCGCACCGCGTCCCGGTAACCGCGCGCGGCCGACCGCAGCGCCGCGTCCACGTCCACCCCGGCGTCGTGCGCCCGCTGCGCCACCGCGAGCAGCAGCCGGCCCGCCGAGTCGGCGGTCAGCTCGACCGGCAGCTCGTACGACTCGTCCGGCACCCCCGTGAAGCCGGCCCGGCGCACCCGGGACACCAGCTTCGCCGCGTACGCCAGCGCGGGCAGCCCGGCCGGCACGCCGTCCAGCACCGACTCGCGGTCCGCCTTCTCGGCCGCCTTCAGCTGCTCCCAGTTCGCCTCCACCTCGGCGGCGCCGCCGGCCTCGACGTCCCCGAACACGTGCGGGTGCCGGTACATCAGCTTCTCGACGATGTCCCCGGCCACGTCGTCGACGGTGAACGGCTCGGTCGGGTGCTCCTCGGCGATCCGGGAGTGGAAGAACACCTGCAGCAGGACGTCGCCCAACTCCTCGCGCAGCGCCTCCCGGTCCCCCTCCTCGATCGCCTCGACCAGCTCGTACGCCTCCTCGACCAGGTACTTCACCAGGCTCTCGTGCGTCTGCTCGGCGTCCCAGGGGCAGCCGCCCGGGGAGCGCAGCCGGTCCATCACCGTCACCAGGTCCAGCAGCCGCGACCCCGGCAGGTCGTACGAGCCGGGCAGCACCTCGATCTCCGGCACCTCGCCGGCGTGCTCCACCGCCAGTCTCGCCAGCGCGTCGGTCAGCCCCGGATCCCCGTCCGGACTGCCCAGCCACACCGTCGGCCCGGCCCCGGCGGGCTGCCCGGTCAGCAGCCGCGCCAACGCGGGCGCCGACCCGGCCGGCACGACCTCCACCACCACCCCGGCCTGCCGCACCGCCGCCACCTGCGGATGCCGCTCGTCCCCCACCAGCACCCGCCCCGCCGACCGCAACGCCTCCCACGCCGGCCACGCCAGCAGGCCGGGAGCCACCCGGTGGGTGGTGGTCAGCAGGATCAGCTTCGCGCCCGGAGTCTTCGTCGGCACAGCATTCGTCGTCACCCCCCGAACCTACCCCCGCACCCCCACTCCGCCCGCCCGTTCCCCGCCCCCGGGCTCCGTTCCCGGGGCATGGACCCCGCCCGCCCGCATGAGCGCAGGAAGTCGGCCGGGCCGACTTTCTGATCCGAGATGCCAACACGCACAGGGGCACCGGATGGGGGCCGGTGGAGAACACGCGCGTCCCGGGATGTCCGGGGCTCCAAAAGGGCTGGAGCCACTGGGGATTCTCCGAGGACGGGCAGGGCGGCACGCCCGGGCCGGAACGGCGTCACCGGCACTGGGTGCCGGGGACCGGTGCTGCGCAGTGGCCCGGCCGGCGGCGGCTGGGGCCGAGGCGCAGGCCGGCACAGCGACCCCACCGGCGGCGGTGGGGTCCCAGGACGGTGGAGGCCGTGGCCGCCGGTCAGTGCGGGGTCGGGGGCCAGGGGGTGGAGGTGGGGGTGAGGGTGGAGAGGGACTGGCGGAGGCGGCGGACGGTGGGGTGGTGGGGGCCGTCGCGGCGTTCGCGGTCGAGGAGGAGGGGGAGCAGCCACTGCCAGGCGTTCTGCGGGTCGCCGGTGGCGGCGAGGTGGAGGCCGATGCGTTCGCGGAGGTCGTAGGCGCGCTCGGGGTCGGTGTCGAGGCCGGATTCGAGGCGGGCGGTGTGGGCGGTGAGGAGGGCCTGGTACTCGGTGAGGGCTTCGGCGCCGTGGCCGAGCCGGTCGAGGCAGACGGCGGCGCGGTAGCGGTGGTCGAGGCCCTGGGGGCCGTGCGGGCCGCCGTCGGCGGTGGCGGCGAGGCGGCGGTACTCGGGGAGGGCCTGCTGGGGGTGGCCCTCGTGCAGGAGGGTGCGGGCGTAGATGGTGCGGATGGTGCGCACCAGGGGTGCGGTGTCGCCGAGTTCGGCCTCGGCCCGGGGCAGCAGGCGGGCGGCGAGGCCGAGCACCTCGGTGTGGCGGCCGGCGTCGACCAGGTCGGAGAGCCGGGCGCACTCGGCGCCGAGGTCGGGCTCCGCGGGGACGGGGGGAGGTGTCGCGGGGGCGGGTGGCATGAGGAAGGGCCGGGGCTCGGAGCGGACCACGGGCGCCGGGGCGGCCGCCACGGCCGGCGGCTGCGGCTGGTGCGGGTAGCGGAAGGGGCGGGCCGGGTCCGGCAGCGGCGTGTAGCGGGGCTGCGGGGTGCCGTCGGCCGGGGGCAGCAGCGGGAGCAGCCGCGCGTACACGCTCCGGGCGTCGGCGGGGCGGTCGGCGGGCCGCTTGGCGAGCAGGTCGAGCACCAGCTGTTCCAGCGGCTGCGGCACGTCGGGGCGCAACTCCCGCAGCGGGACGGGTGGTTCGTCGACGTGTCGGCGCAGGACGCCGAGTGCGGTGGGGGCCCGGAACGGCTCCTCGCCGGCGAGCATCTCGTGCAGCAGGCAGCCGAGCGCGTAGAGGTCGCTGCGCGGGTCGGTGGTGGCGGCGAGGGCCTGTTCGGGGGCCATGTAGGAGGGGCTGCCGACGGGCACGCCGGTGAGGGTCAGCCGGGTGGTCTCGGTGTCGAGGGCGGTGGCGATGCCGAGGTCCAGCAGGACGGTGCGGCCGTCCTCGCGGACCATGACGTTGCTCGGTTTGAGGTCGCGGTGGACGACCGGGATGGCGTGGACGGCGGCCAGCGCGGTGCACAGCTGGGCGGCGACGGCCGCCGCGCGTTCGATCGGGAAGGGCGCGTCCTCGGCGATGAGGTCGGCCAGGCTGACCCCGGGGATGCGCTGCATGACGAGGTAGAGCTCGCCCTCGTCCTCGCCCGCGTCGAAGACGGTGACCACCCCGGGGTGGTCGAGCGCGGCCGTGATCCGGCACTCGCGCAGGAAGCGGCGGCTCAACTCGTCGCCATGGCAAGCCCGTTCGCCTCCGGAGCCGGTCCCGCCGGGGAGCAGGTGCTCGGGGCGGAGCAGTTTGACCGCGACCGGGCGGTGCAGTCGTTCGTCCTGGCCGGCCCAGACCTGGCCCATGCCGCCGTGGCCGATCTTCCCGGTGAGCCGGTAGCGGCCGGCGATCAGCCGGGTGGCGGTCACGGCCGGTCCTCGCGGGCCTGACGGCGCAGCAACTCGCCCAGCTCGCGCAGGTCGTGGGCGGTTTCGGGGGCGGGGGCCGAGGGGGCGGGGGCCGAGGGGACGACGGCGGCGGTCGCGGTCGGCGCGACGGGAGCGGGCACGGGAGCGTGAGCGGGCACGGGGGCCTGCGCGGGCGCCCCGTACCCGGGCACGGTGGCCCCGTACGGCGAGACGTTCGGCACCGCGTACGGCGAGAGGACCTGCGGAGCGGTGCGCGGCACGGCCTGCGGCGCCGGAGGCCCGGCCAGCCAGACCGCGCGGCTGTCCATCACCAGGAAGTGCGCCGTCGGCAGGAGCCACAGCACGGCCAGCGTGATCTGGCCGGTGGTGTCGGCGGTCGGGTTCTTCAGGGTGCCCGCGACCCCGGCCGAGACGATCATGGCGAGCAGCAGCGCGCAGAACACCGCCGCGCCGAGGATGTCGTACGCCCGTCGGCGCCGGACCGCCAGCAGCAGCGAGGGGACGACCCCGAGCAGGCCGAAGGTGACCAGCGGGGCCAGCGCGCACAGCACCCGCACAACCACCCCGAACCGTCCGGGGATCGGGGCCGACCCGGCCACTCCCCCCGGCCCGGCCGCTCCCCCCGGAGCGGGCGGGCCGGGCCCCGGGCCCGGCGCGTACCCCTGCCCGGGCCCCGGCCCGTACGGCGCCCCGCCGGGCGGCGGTCCGAACTGCCCGGGGTACTGCCCTGACATGCGCGCTCCTGAGCTGGTGAGGACCGGCACCGAGGGCGGTGCGACCGGTTCCGCACACCGTACCGCCCGGCCCGGCCGCTCCGGAGGGCTTCCGTCCGCCCGCTGCCGCATCGGTATCCCGCCGGTACCGCGCCGCTACTGAGCCGGGGTCACCTGCGGGCGCGCGTCGCGGGTCCTGCCGGATCGGGCCCCCGCGGGCCCGGCCCCGGTCCGCGGGGCGGGTGTCAGTCAGGCGGCGCCAGGGTGCCGGTCGCCAGGGCGTCGGTGGCGGCCTGGGCGAGGCTGCGGCCGAGGGCGGCGGCCCGGGCGAGGGCGGTGTCGAAGGCGGCGAGGCGGGCGAAGGCGGCGCCGAGGCGCTGCTGGGCGGGGAGCGGGAGGCGGGGCAGTTCGACCCGGCGGATGTCGAGCCGGGCGGTGGTGGTGGCGTGGCTGGCGGCGCGCCGGGTGCCGGCGGTGGAGCGGAACTGGCCGGCCAGGAACTCGGGGTCGAGGGCGGCCGGGTCGGGCCGCAGGAGGTGGAGCTGGCGGCCGAGGGCGGCGCCGACCAGCGGGCCCTCGGCGGGGACGACCCGGGCGGTGCCGCCGCCGAGGGCGGGGACCAGGACGTCGCCGGGGCGGGTGCGGACGTCCCCGGCCGGGCCGGGGCCGGCGGCCAGGACGGCGCTGGGCGCGGCGCCGGTGGCGAGGTCCTGGTCGGTGACGACGGGGGTGCCGCCCGAACCCGCCCCGGCCGGCCGGGTGGCGGCGCCGGTGCCGGAGGAGTGCACCTCCAGCGCGCCGCCGCGGACCAGCTCGCCGATGGTGACCACCCCGACGGGAGCCGTACCGGACGCCCCGCCGGACGCGGCACCGGACACGGCGCCGGGCCGCGGCAGCAGCGCGACCGGGTCGGGCAGGCCGGCCAGCAGCTCGGCCAGCCGGCCGCCGAGGTGGGAGAGTTCGGCCGCGCCGCCGAGCGGGGCGGCGGGCGGGACGTGCCGGGCCGGGGAGAGGTCGGTCTCGTCGTCGAGCAGGTCGATGGCGGCCATCGCCCGGTGGACGCCGGGACGGTCGGCGGGGACCGGCAGGCCCTCCCGCGCGGCGAGGTCGAAGCCGCGCCAGGCCCCCAGGACGGTGCGGCGCAGCTCGGTCCAGTCGACCTTGTCCCGGCCGCCCTCGGCGGCCTGCGCCCCGGCGGCCCCGCCCGGACCGGCGAGCGCCGCCCCGGCGTCGAGCATCAGCACCTGGCGGAAGTCGCCGCCCGGCCGGGGTGCGCGCAGCACCCACAGGTGCAGCGGGACGCCGTACGGCGGGGCGGCGCCGGCCGGCAGCGCGATGACGGCCCGCAGCGCGCCGGAGCGGAGCAGTTCGGCCCGGATGCGGCGGCCGGCCCGGCGGGCGGCGACGGTCGGCGGGAGCAGCAGGGCGGCGAGGCCGCCGGGGCGGGTGTGCGCCAGGCAGTGCAGCACCCAGGCGAGTTCGGACTCGCCGCGCGGCGGGACGAGCCCGCCGGGCCAGCGGGTGTCGAACTGCAGCTCGTCGTGGCCCCAGTCGCGCTCGTTGTACGGGGGCTGGCAGAGCACGGCCTCGAAGGTGTCGCCGGGGAAGCCGTCGGCGCGCAGGGCGTCGCCGGCCCGCAGGTCGAGCGGGAGCGGGCCGGGGTCGTCGGCAGGGGTGTGCAGGGCGATCCGGAGCCGGGCGAGGGCGGCGGTGACCGGGTCGGCGTCCTGGCCGTAGCGGCCGGTGGTCGGGGGGTGGGCGAGCAGGACGGAGCCGAGGCCGACGGCCGGGTCGAGCACGGTGGCGGGGACGCCGGCGACGGCCGCGAGCAGTTCGGCGGCCTCCGGCGGGGTGGGGCTGAGCTGCCGGGTGTTGGCCTCGGCGTACCGGATGAGCAGCTGCTCGTACGCGCCGACCGGGCCCGTCTGCGCGGCGAGTTCGGCGAGCAGCCGGGCGAGGTCCAGCTGGGTGCTGCCGAGCAGGCCCGGGAGGCCGAGGGTGCGGGCGCCGTCGGGGCCGAAGGCGTGCACGGCGGCGCCGGTGACGGCCCGGGGCAGCGCGAGGGCGAGCCGGGTGTCGGGCCGGTCGGCGAGCCCGGCCCACTGCGCGGGCTCGCGGTGCAGCAGTAGGAGCAGGGCGCCGGCCTCGACCAGCGGGGCGGCGGGGTGGCCGGCCGGGTCGCGGAGGGTGTCGACGAGCTGCCAGACCCGCTCCAGCAGCGGGAGTTCGGCGATCTTGCCCTGGGCGCGCAGCCAGGACTCGACCTCGGCGAGCGCGAAGGCCGGGCTGGCGTCGGTGCCGCCGACCGGGCGCGGGAAGTCGGGGTGGCGGCGGCGCCAGTTGCTGACCGCGGCCCGGCCGACGCCGGCCAGCCGGGCGATCTCGGCGGCGGTCACTTCGGGACGGTCCGGCACGGGGGCTCCTTCGGTGGGGGCTGCGACCGCACAGCCGGGGCGGGGGCGGGGGCTGTGACCGCACAGCATAGCGACGCACCCCTCGATCACAGTTCACATGTGAACAGAGCTCTTTTGTGAAATCGCATTGACATGGTTCACGGCCGAGTGGTGTGATCTCTCCGTCGCCACCGAACGGGGCGGCGCAGGGAAGACCACCGATCACCGGGAGACACCCATGTCCGCGAACGCCCGCCGCACCGCCGTCCGCCGCGCCACCGCCCGGCGCGGCGCCACCCGCCGCACCGCCGTCCTGCTGCTGGGCGCCGCGCTGGTCACCCTGAGCGCGACGGCGTGCGACTCCACCGGCGGCGCCTCCGTCTCGACGGAGGCGAAGCAGACCGCGGCCGCCACCGGCTCCGAGGCCGCCAAGCCCGCCGGGGACAAGCCCGCCGACACCGGCAAGGCGCCCGCCAAGCTCGGCGACACCATCGCGCTCAAGGGCAACGACCCGGCCGACACCGCCGACGTGACGCTGGTGAAGGTGGTCGACAACGCCGAGGGCGAGGACGAGTTCACCCACCCGGCCGACGGCAAGCGCTTCGTCTCGGTCCAGTTCCGGATCAAGGCGAGCGGCAAGAAGGCCTACAGCGACGTCCCGGGCAACAGCGCCAAGGTGGTGGACGCCCAGGGCCAGGCCTTCGGCAGCACGATCGCGGACACCAAGGCCGGCCCGGGCTTCCAGGTCCCCGCCAACATCGCGCCCGGCGAGAGCGCCCTCGGCTTCGTCACCTTCGAGGTCCCGAAGGACGCCAAGCTCGACAAGGCCCAGTTCGGCCTCGACAGTGGCTTCGCCCCGCAGACCGGCCAGTGGAAGCTCGGCTGACGCAGCTGTTCACAGTCGGCCGGCCGCCGCACCGCGTCAACGACGGCCGGCGCCCGTCCACACGAAACGGCGGCCCCGGGGCAGAGCCCGAGACCGCCGTGAACCACCTGGAGGGCGGGGCCCTCCGGATGCCTACTTCTTCGCCCCCGCCAGGTCGTCGAACATGGCCGACAGGAACTCGGTGCACCAGCCCAGCAGTTCCCGACCGACCAGCGGCTTGCCGCCGATCCGCCCGGTGCTCGGGCGCGGCACCAGCAGCTGCTGGGCCGCCGCCTTCACCTGACTGCGCGGGTAGAGCCGGTTCAGCCGCAGCTGCTGGGACTCCCGCAGCTCCACCGGCCCGAAGCGGACGTTGGAGCCCTGGAGGGTGATGTCCGAGATCCCGCACCGCCGGGCGTACAGCCGCAGCGCCGCGACCAGCAGCAGGTTCTCCACCGGCTCGGGCAGCTTGCCGTAGCGGTCCACCAGCTCGTCCCGGACCTGCTGGATGTCCTCCTCCGAGTTGACCGCGGCGATCGAGCGGTACGCCTGCAGCCGCAGCCGCTCGCCGGGTGCGTAGTCGTGCGGCACGTGGGCGTCGACCGGCAGCTCGATCTTCACCTCCAGCGGCTCCTCCTCCGGCTCCCCGCCGCCCGCCAGCGACTCGCGGAACTCCGCCACCGCCTCGCCGACCATCCGCATGTAGAGGTCGAAGCCGACGCCCGCGATGTGCCCGGACTGCTCGCCGCCGAGCAGGTTGCCCGCGCCGCGGATCTCCAGGTCCTTCATCGCGACGTACATGCCGGCGCCCATCTCGGTGTGCTGGGCGATGGTGGCCAGCCGCTCGTGCGCGGTCTCGGTGAGCGGCTTCTCCGGCGGGTACAGCATGTACGCGTAGCCGCGCTCGCGGCCTCGCCCGACCCGGCCGCGCAGCTGGTGCAGCTGGGAGAGGCCGAAGGTGTCGCCGCGCTCCACGATCAGGGTGTTGGCGTTGGAGATGTCGATGCCGGACTCCACGATCGTGGTCGACACCAGGACGTCGAACTCCTTCTCCCAGAAGTCGACGACGACCTTCTCCAGCTGGTTCTCCCCCATCTGCCCGTGCGCGGTGGCGATCCGCGCCTCGGGCACCAGGTCCTTCAGCCGGGCGGCCGCCTTGTCGATCGACTCCACCCGGTTGTGGATGTAGAACACCTGGCCCTCGCGCAGGAGTTCACGCCGGATCGCGGCCGAGATCTGCTTCTCGTCGTACGGCCCGACGAAGGTCAGCACCGGGTGCCGCTCCTCCGGCGGGGTGGTGATGGTGGACATCTCGCGGATGCCGGTGACCGCCATCTCCAGGGTGCGCGGGATCGGGGTCGCGGACATGGTGAGCACGTCCACGTTGGCGCGCAGCTTCTTCAGCTGCTCCTTGTGCTCGACGCCGAAGCGCTGCTCCTCGTCGACGATGACCAGGCCGAGGTCCTTGAACCTGGTCTCGGAGGAGAACAGCCGGTGGGTGCCGATGACGACGTCCACCGAGCCCTCGAACAGCCCCTCCAGCACGGCCTTGGCCTCGGTGTCGGTCTGGAAGCGGGACAGCGCCTTCACGTTCACCGGGAAGTTCGCGTAGCGCTCGGCGAAGGTCGAGAAGTGCTGCTGCACCAGCAGCGTGGTCGGCACCAGGACCGCCACCTGCTTGCCGTCCTGCACGGCCTTGAACGCGGCCCGCACGGCGATCTCGGTCTTGCCGTAGCCGACGTCGCCGCAGATCAGCCGGTCCATCGGGACGGACTTCTCCATGTCCGACTTGACCTCGGCGATGGTGGTCAGCTGGTCCGGCGTCTCCGCGTACGGGAAGGCGTCCTCCAGCTCCCGCTGCCACGGGGTGTCCGGGCCGAAGGTGTGGCCGGGGGCGGCCATCCGCGCCGAGTACAGCTTGATCAGGTCGGCGGCGATCTCCTTGACCGCCTTCTTGGCCCGCTGCTTGGTCTTCGCCCAGTCCGCGCCGCCGAGCCGGTGCAGCGTCGGGGCCTCGCCGCCGACGTACTTGGTGACCTGGTCGAGCTGGTCGGTCGGCACGAACAGCCGGTCGCCGGGGTGGCCGCGCTTGGCCGGGGCGTACTCCAGCACCAGGTACTCGCGGGTGGCGCCCTGGACGGTGCGCTGCACCATCTCGACGTACTTGCCGACGCCGTGCGCCTCGTGGACGACGTAGTCGCCGGCCACCAGCGCCAGCGGGTCGATCGCGTTGCGGCGGCGCGAGGGCATCCGGCGCATGTCCTTGGTGGAGGACTTCTGACCGGACAGGTCGGTCTCGGTGATGACCGTGAGCTTCAGGTTCTCGTCGACGAAGCCGTGCTCGATCGAGCCGCAGGAGACGTGGACGACGTCCCGGGTGGGCGCCTCGGCGAGGTCGGCGACCAGGCGGGCCGGGATGCCCTCGTTGCCCAGCACCTCGGCGAGCCGGGAGGCCGGGCCGTGGCCCTCGGTCACCATGACGACCCGCCAGTCGGCGGCCAGCCGCTCCTTGGCGTCGGCGATCGCCCGGGCGGTGTCGCCCCGGTAGGCCTCGACGGCGTGCATGCCGAGGGTCAGCGTGTTGGCATCGCCGTGCCAACCAGCGACTCCGTCGCGGGCCAGGATGCCGTCGACGGTCGACTCGCTGGTCGCGAACGGGCTGACGGACCACCAGGGCAGCCCGATCTCGGCGGCGTGCTCGCGCACCTCGGCGAGCGAGCGCAGCGAGGCGGCGGAGACGTCGATGGTCTCCAGGTCGATCGGGCGGTCCCCGCCGGCCGCGGCCGCGACCCAGGAGGCGTGCAGGAACTCCTGGCTGGTCGCCACCAGGTCGGCGGCCCGGGTGCGGACCCGCTCGGGGTCGCAGACCACCGCGACCGAACCGAGCGGCAGCACGTCGACCAGCAGCTCCATGTCGTCCACCAGCACCGGCGCCAGCGACTCCATGCCCTCGACCGCGATGCCCTCGGCGATCCTGTCCAGGATCTCGGCCAGCCCGGGGTGCTCGGCGGACAGCTCGGCGGCCCGGGCCCGCACCTCCTCGGTGAGCAGCAGCTCGCGGCAGGGCGGCGCCCACAGGCCGTGCTCGGCGATCTCCAGCGAACGCTGGTCGGCGACCTTGAAGTAGCGGACCTCCTCGACCTCGTCGCCCCAGAACTCCACCCGCAGCGGGTGCTCCTCGGTCGGCGGGAAGACGTCCAGGATGCCGCCGCGGACGGCGAACTCGCCGCGCTTCTCGACCAGTTCGACGCGCGCGTAGGCGGCGGCGGAGAGCCGGCGGGCCACCTCCTCCAGGTCGTACGACTCACCGCGCCGGACGGCCACCGGTTCCAGCTCGGCCAGCCCCTTGACCTGCGGCTGGAGCACCGAACGGACCGGGGCGACCACCACCTGGACCGGCCCGGCCGCCGGGTCGTCCGCCCGCGGGTGCACGATCCGGCGCAGTACGGCCAGCCGGCGCCCGACGGTGTCCGAGCGGGGCGACAGCCGTTCGTGCGGCAGGGTCTCCCAGGCCGGGAACTCGGCGACGGCGTCGACGGGCAGCAGGGAGCGCAGCGAGGCCGCGAGGTCCTCGGCCTCCCGGCCGGTCGCGGTGACGGCGAGCACCGGGCGGCCCCGGTCCCCGGCGGCCTGCCCGGCGAGCGCGCGGGCCAGCGCGGCGATGGCGAACGGCCGGGCGGCGGGCGGTCCGACCAGGTCCAGGTGGCGGCGTCCACCGGCCGCGGCTCCGGGGGCGGTGGCCGCCTCGATCGCCTCGGCGAGCGCCGCGTCCCGCGCGACGACATCGAGCAGTCCGGTCAGGCTCATCTGGGGTCTCTTCTTCGTCCCGTGGCTGATGCTGCCCCGGGGCGGCGAAGGCCCGCCGGGGCAACGCGAACGGCCCGGCACGCCGAGCGGCCGGGGGTCTCCAGCCTACGCCGCGGCAGGGACGCGCACGCGGTCCACAGCTTCGGCGAGGCCGGACCGGACCCGCGCCGGACTCGCGCCGGGGCTGAAAGGGGCCGAAAGGGGGCGAAAGGGGGTCGGCAGAGGTCGGCCGGGGATCCGGAGCACCGGGCACCCGCGCGGCCGCCCCGCGCAGATTGTCAGGAACACGTCCGAGAACGAACGACTGGACGGAACACCGGACCGGCCGGTGGACGAACCAACCGGGAGCCGTCCCGAACGGGGCACGGCTATCCGCCACGAACTGGACATACTCCTGTCACTGGCCGTCCATGGAGATCGCGCACCATGGTGAACGTGCCCGCCGCACCCAACCGTGGGGGATGGCTGTGGAGGGCACTGTCGCACCCCCGATGGGGGTCGGAGGTGCGAGGCCGGGCGGCCCTGGGTGGGGGCGCCCGCCCAAGCGCCGGGAACCGTGGCGCCCTTTCCTGGAGGGCGCCACGGGTCTCGGCCTCTTTCGTTCCCGGGGGCCCACCCCGTCGACCGCCGTCCTGTCCCGAAGCCCGCCCGTCCTCCCCGGCCTCCGGCCTCGGCCTGCCCGTCGACCCGGCCCCGAGGGCCCGCCCGTCGACCCGGGCTCCCGCCCGAGGGCCCGGGCGCGGCCGGCACGGCGAAGGCCCCGACCGCCTCTCACCGGGCGGTCGGGGCCTTCGCGGCGCGCGGTCGGGCGCGCCGGTCAGCGGCGGTTGTAGCTCACCGTGTGGGGGGTCGCGTAGTCGCTGCCGTCGTCCACGATGATGATCTTCGGAACGATCCGGGTCTCGGCCTCCGAGGACCGCCCGTCGCCCTTCCCGGCCGCGGCCGGCCCGTCGACCGCCTTCGCCTCGGCCGTTCCCTCGGCCCCAGCCGTCCCCTCGGCCGCTCCCTCGGCCCCAGCCGTCCCCTCGACCGTCTCCTCGGCGGGCGGCGAGGCCGGCTTCGGCGGCACCGGGCCGGTCGCCACGGGCCCGCCGATGGCCCTGGTGGCGCTGCTGCCGACCACCGGCGTCCGCAGCACGGTCGCCGACCTCTCCCGGGCGGGGGCCTTGGCCCCGGCGGGAGCCGCGGGAGTCAGGGTCTTGCGCAGGTCGGCCACCGGGATCTCCCCGGTGTCCGCCTCCGAGTCCACCGGCGAGGCGTCGACGACCGCGTCCGCGACCGCGTCCCGCGGAGCGGGGGGCGCGGGCGCCGCGGCGGGCACGACGGTCCCGACGGAGTCCTGGGCGGCCCGGGCGGCCGCGACGGCGGCCGCCGCCACCTCGGGCTCGATCTGGCCGACCGCCGCCCCGGTGAGCGAGGCCAGCGTGGCCTTGATGTGGTCCAGGTGCTGCTGCACCGTCTCCAGCCGGGTGTCGAACTCGCGCTGCTCGCGCTCGCTCTCCGCGTTGATCTTCTCGGCCTCCCGGCGGGCCTGCTCGACCAGTTGGTCGGCCTTGGCCTGGGCGTCCGTCTCCAGCTGCTTGATCCGGTTCAGCACCGTCTCCCGCTGCTGCTCCGCCTCCTTGACCTTGCGCTCGGCGGTCGCCGAGACCTCGGCGTCCTCGGCGTCGGCCGCGGCCTGGGCGGCGGCGAAGGTCTCGTCGGCCTTGCGGCGCCGGGCGGCCAGCTCGGCCTCGGCCTGCTCGCTGGCCTCGGCGGCGGCCACCCGCACCTTGGCGGCGTACGCGGTCGCGGCGTCCCGCGCGGAACGGCTCTCCCGGTCGGTGTCGGACCGGATGCCCTCGGCCTCGGCCCGGGTCCGCTCCTCGGTGCGGCGGGCGGCCGCGTCCGCGTCGGTACGGGTCGTGGTGCTGTACTCCTTGGCGGCGCGGTCGGCGGCCTGCCCCGCCTCGTAGACCTCGTCCCGCAGGTCCTCGGCGAAGCGCTCGGCCTTCTCCCGGACGGCGCGCGCCTCGTTCTCGGCCATCGCGGCCAGTCCGGCGGCCTGCTCGCTGAGTACCTGGTAGTCGGGTTCCGGGGCCTCCTCGGCAGTCCGGCGGATGTCGGCCAGCCGGGCCTCCATCTGCCGGATGCCGGCGCCCAGGACGCTCAACCGTTCCCACGCCTCGTCACGCTGCGCGGTGAGGGCGGCGAGGGCTCGGTCGACCTGCTCGGGCACGTAGCCACGGCGGGCCTGGGTGAAGCCGTACTGGGGGACGGCGTCGCTCATGGGCTCTTCCCCTCGTTTCGCGGGCTGCGGAGCCCATGATCGGACGGAACGGACGGATCCGGAACCGGTTCGGTGCCCCGGGCCGGATTCCGTCGTCGTGCGGACCGGAATATGTCGAGGACGAGACGAATAGACCCATCCTCTTGACCTATTTTGCGCAGATCTGGGCGAAACCCCAACGAGGCACAGCTGCGGAGGCATGCCGGAGGGGCCGTTCCGGGCACCGGAACGACCCCTCCCACCTGCGAGGACCTGCGACGGTCCGCTACAGCAGGCCGTCCCAGAACTGCTCCAGCAGCACGGCCCACCAGGTGTCCGCGTTCTGCAGGGCCGCCGGGTCGATCGCGGCGAGCTGGGCCTGGAAGTCGGTCGTCCAGCGACCGGCCTGGTCCGGGGTCAGCCCGTACCGCAGCCGCCACATCCGGCCCAGCAGGGCCATCGAGCGGACGAACTCCGGTACACCGCTGTTGACGAACCGGGGCGGCTGACCGGTTCCATCGATGTCCACGGCCACCACGTGCGCGGTGCCGTACTGGACGCACAGCTGCCGTCCGTAGTCGTTGCCCAGCACCAGGTAGCCGCCGAAGTCCGGGCCCGCGGCCAGGCCGCGCTCGGCGGCCAGCTCGGCGAGCGTCGGGATCGGGCGGCCCTCCTGCGCCTGCGCCCAGAAGAACGGCCCGAAGTCGCGCGGCAGCCCGGCCCACATCAGGGTCTGGGACACCGGCTCGGGCACGCCCTGGCGGGAGACGGCGCGCTGCTCGTACCGGAACAGGTTCTGCCCGAAGGCGGCGCCGGTCTCCTGGGCGAGCTGCTGCGGCGGGAGCGGCGGCAGCGCCTGGACCGTCCCGGGCGCGGGCGGCGGCACCCGGAACGGGCGGACCCGCTGGGCGCCGGACGCCAGCTGGTGCAGCTCGTCCAGGTGGTCGAGCAGCTCGGCCATCCCGGCCTGCCGGGACGCGTGGTCGCGGCCGTACGGGGCGGTGTGGGTGAGCCGGACGTTCGGCCAGGACGCGGCGATCATGCGGTTGCAGTAGCCGCCCGGCAGGTCGCACGACTCCAGCTCGGTGTAGAGCTCCAGCACCTGCTCCGGCGGCACGTTGAGCCGGCGCAGGTCCTGCAGGATCTTCCACTCCGGGTGCGGGGTGCCGGGCTCGCTGCGGTGCAGCAGCTTCTGCTCCGAGCCGTCCGGGCCCCGGTAGCTGAGCGCGGCGAAGTACCCCGGGCCGACCGCGGGCACCCCCGGGGGCACCGGCGCGGCCTGCGGCGAACCGGGCACCGCCGGCGGGACGACCCCCGCGGCACCGCCCGTGTTCGGGTAGCCGTAGCCGGCCGCGGGCGCGGCGGGGGCCGCCGGGCCGCCGGGCGGCGGCGGGACGGCGGGACCGCCGGACGGCGGGGTGCCCGGGTCCGCCGGGCCGCCCAGCAGCGCCGGGTCGATCGCACCCGCCAGCTGGGTCGCCTCGTACGCCGTACCGGAGGCGGGCGGGCCGGCGGACGGCGCGCCCTGCGGGGCCGGCAGGGCCTCGCCACCGCGCAGGCCCGCCGGGGGCGGAGGCGGCGGGGCGGAGGCCGCGCCGCGGCCGCCGGAGCCGACCGGGGCGGCGACGGGCGTACCGGAGCCCGGAGTGTGCTTCAGCCCGGCCGGCGGGGGCGGCGGCGGGCCCGAACCCGCACCGCGTCCGAGTCCGGCGGGGGCGGCGCCCGCACCGGGGGCACCGGCGGGGCCACCGCGCAGCGCGGCCGGCGGGGGCGGCGGCGGGACCGAGCCGGCCCCGCGTCCGAGTCCGCCCTGCGGCGCGGCGCCCTCCGGGGCGCCGGGGACCGGGGCACCGGGCAGGCCGGCGAGGCCGGGCATGCCGCCCGGCGGGGCCAGCATCGTCGGGGCGTGCTCCGCCTGCGGTCCAGTGGCGGGCGGGGCGGCCGGGGCACCCGGCAGGCCCATCAGCCCGGGCATGGCGTCCGGCGAGGCGAGCAGGGTCGGCGCCGGCTCGGCGGCCGGGGCGGGTGCCGGGGCCACCGGGGCCGGCGGGGCGGGCGGGGCGGCCGGCGGCTCGGCGAACGGCGGGACCGGGGGCATGCCGTGGCCGCCGCTCGTCGGCGGCATCAGCATGGTCGCGGCCTCGGCACCCGCCGGCGCGGCGGGCTCGGGCAGGTCCGAGCCGGTGATCCGCAGCCCCTCGGGCATCAGGACGGTGGCGGCGTCGCCCCCGTCCGACGGGCCCGGCACACCAGGAACACCGGGCACACCGGGCGCGACGGGCGCGACCGGAGCCACGGGCGGCGGCACCGGCGCGACGGCCTGCGGCTGCGGCGAGGGCTGCGGAGCGACGACCGGCTCCTCGTGCCCGGGCGGCGGCGCGAGCATGGTGGGCGCGTCCCCGGCGGGCCGGCCGGAGACCGGCGGCTCGGTCAGCACGGCCGGGGCGGGCAGCGGCGCGGGAACGGGCTGCGGCGCCGGAACGGGCCGCTCCTCGACGGGCGTGGCAGCGGCGGCGCCGGGCATGGCAGCGGCAGCATCGGCCGCGACCGGGGCCTCGGCACCCTGCGGCCCGGCCGGGGCCGTCCCGAGCCGCTCCGCCTCCGCCGCGATCGCCGCGGCCCCCGCCTCCTGGAGCCACTGCGGCGGGCTGAGCAGGAAGGAGGTGGCCTCCACCGGTCCGGGCGCGGGCTTCGCCGCCCCGGCCGGGTTGGCCGCCACCGGCCGCCCGTAGACCTCCTCGTACTGCCGGACCACCTCGTTGACGGGCAGCGCGGGCCACAGCGTGCTGGCGCCCGAGTCCCGGGCGATCACCAGCCGTGCCTCCCCCGTGCCGCCGCCCGTGCCCTCGGCCGGGCCCGCGGGCGCCACCGCCCAGCAGACGAAGCCCAGGTCGAACTCCCGGACCCGCACCTCGCGCTGCTGCGAGCGCGGCACCCCGCCGTTGATCCACTCCTCGGCGAGCTCCTGCGCCTGCGCGTACGTCACCACGCCCGGTTCACCCCTGTCCGCATCCTCTTCGTCCCCCGTTCCACCGACACCACCGACACCACCGCGACCACCGCGACCACGCGCCTCAGCCCACCGGGACGGCCCGGGCGAACCCGCCGTCCACCATCAGCTCCGCGACCGTCTCCAGCTCCGGCGGGCTGCCCGCCAACCGCAGCAGGAAGGCGTCGAAGTCCTCGCCGCAGGGCAGCAGCAGCCGGGCGCAGCGGTCCTCCGGGGCCTCCGGGGCACCGGTGTCGCGGGCGTCGTCGTGCAGGTGGAACCAGACCGAGCCGGTCCGCTCGCCGCGCACCTTGAGCGCGACCAGGCCGCCCTGGGCGTAGGCGACGGCCAGGTAGTCCTTGGTGAGGTGGTCGCGCAGGCACTTGTTGGTGTACACGACGTCCGCGGTGCCGTACTCCTCGGTGAGCGTCAGGAAGGGCTGGTCGAGCAGCAGTCCGAGCTCGGTGTCCAGCGCCACGCCGACCGGGGTGCGGCCGCCGCCCAGCTTGAGGAAGGTGCGGTAGGCGTCGGGCAGCCGGTAGCCGAGGCGCTGCTCGGCGCGCTGCACGAGGTCCTCGGGGACGCCGATCGGGTCGCCGCCGTCCCCGGCCAGCGAGAAGTGCACCGCCCGGCGCTCCTGCAGGGGGCGGGTGCCGCGGCGGGTGTGGTCGGCGGCGGAGGTGGCCAGGCCGCCGTGGTGCCGCAGCAGCGCCTTGACCTCGACCGGCACGAGCTCCATCCGCCGCCAGCCGGGGGCGGCCCGGCCGACCGCGTGGTGCCAGGTCCAGCCGGGCGGGGTGGCGACGGCGGTCGAGAGGTCGGCCCAGAGCGGGTGGCCCTGGGTGTAGAGCGCGGCGTTGGCCGACACGTAGTCGGTCAGTCGCAGCTCGTCCACGCCGAAGCCCTCCGGCGGGTCGGCCACCTCGGCCGCGGCGGCGGCGTACGGGCCGAAGTCCGGAAAGCCGTACTCGTCCACCCTGACCCCGGCGGGGTGCCGCTCCGCGCGGACCGGGTCCGGGAACTGCACCACCTGACCTGCGTACGCCGCGTTCGGTGCGGCGGCGACGCCGGGCCGACCTGTCGTCATCTGGGAGCCCCCACTGGCTGCTGCAAATACGGTGCCTGCTGGGCACCAGCCTAGGGCCTGCCTTCAACCCCCCGTCCGTCAGGCGGACGACGGGGGAGCGACGGCGGGTCCCGGGGGCGGCGCACGGCCGGGACCTCGCCCGGAGCCCTGCCCGGACCACGCCCGAAGCCTTGCCCGGCCCCGCCCGGAGCCTTGCCCGGCCCTCGCCCGGAGCCGCGCCCGGAGCCTTGCCGGGAGCCGCGCCCGGGAGCGTCCCCGACGTCACAACCGCACGCCCAGCGCCCGCGCCAGCGCCTCGGCCACCCGCAGCTGCCCGGCCTCGGTGAGGTGGGGGTGCAGCGGCAGGCTGAGCAGTTCGCGGGCGGCCCGCTCGGCGACCGGGAACGTCCCTTCGCGGTGGCCGAGGTGATGGAACGCGGGTTGCCGGTGGACCGGCACCGGGTAGTGCACCCCGGCGCCGATCCCGGCCGCGTGCAGTTCGGCCAGCACCGCGTCGCGGTCCCGGCCGGGGCCGATCCGTACCGGGTACAGGTGCCGGACGTGCTCGTTGCCGGGCGCGGTGCGGGGCAGGGCGAGCCCGTCCAGCCCGCCCAGCAGCTCGTCGTAGCGGGCGGCGGCGGCCCGGCGGGCGGCGTTCCAGGCGGGCAGCCGGCGCAGCTTGGCGCGCAGCACGACGGCCTGCAGCGCGTCCAGCCGGGAGTTGAAGCCGAACCGTTCGTGCCGGTACCGGTCGCGGGCGCCGTGGTCGCCGATCAGCCGGACGGCGTCGGCCAGGGCGTCGTCGTCGGTGAGCACCGCCCCGGCGTCGCCATAGGCGCCGAGGTTCTTGCCCGGGTAGAAGCTGGTGGCCGCGATCCGCCCGTACCGGCTCCGCCCGTGCTGCCGGGCGCCCTGGGACTGCGCCGCGTCCTCCACCACCGGCCGTCCGTCGGCCGCCGCCAGCAGCGGCCCCATCGGGGCGAGTTGGCCGAAGAGGTGGACGGGCAGCAGCGCGGCCGCGCCGGGCAGCGCGGCGGCGGCCCGCTCCGGGTCCATCAGCAGGTACTCCGGGTCGGCGTCGACCAGCACCGGGCGCAGCCCGGCCCGCAGCACGGCCTCGACGGTGGCGACGAAGGTGTTGGCGGGCAGCACCACCCCGCTGCCGGGCGGCAGGCCCAGGGCGCGCAGGGCCAGTTCGAGGGCGTCGGTGCCGTTGGCGGCGCCCACGCAGTGCCGGACACCGGCGAAGGCCGCGTACTCACGCTCGAAGGCGGCCACCTCGGGGCCCTTGACGAAGGCTCCGGAGGCGAGCACCCGGTCGAAGCCGGCCCGCACCTCGTCCGCCACCTCGGCGTGTGCCGCCGCCAGATCGACCAGCGGGACGCCCTCCCGCGCCGGATCCCGTGCCGCGCCCCGGCGCACCGGCCCGCGCACCGGCCCGCGCACCGGCCCGCGCACCGGCCCGCTCACCGGGCGACCTCCGCCCCGGTCCGGACCGCCGCGCCCACCGGGACGGTGGCGCCGCCGAGTTCGAGACTGAGCGAGGCCGCCTCCAGCAGCTGCAGCACCCGCACCCCGGCCCGGCCGTCGGTGAGCGGGGCCCGGCCCTCGGTGATGGCGGCCGCGAACTCGGCCATCACGTTGCGCAGCGCCTCCTGCTCGACCAGCGCGGGCGCGACCATCTCGCCGACCCGGTAGGAGATCAGCGCCCGGTGCCGGATCGCGTCGGTCAGCCGGTCGGGCGGGGTGAGGTCGACCCCGCGGTCGTGCACGGCCAGCCGGGCCTGCGGGTTGAGGTCGTCCCAGACCAGGGTGCGCCGCGAGCCGCCGATCAGGGTGGTGCGGACCTTGGTCGGGGAGAGCCAGTTGACGTGGCAGTGCGCCAGCGCGCCGTTGCTGAGCCGGACCGTCAGGTACGCGACGCAGGCGCGGCCGGCCCCGATCGGGTCGGCGCCCTGGGCGGACACCCCGACCGGCTCGACCCCGGGCGGCAGCACGAAGTCCAGGATCGACAGGTCGTGCGGGGCGAGGTCCCACAGCACGTCCACGTCCGGCTGCACCAGGCCGAGGTTGATCCGCACCGAGTCGAAGAACTGGACGTCCCCGATGTCCCCGCCGTGGACCAGTTCGCGGATCCGCCGCACCGCCGGGGTGTAGCAGAAGGTGTGGTCGCACATCAGCACCAGCCCGCGCCGCTCGGCCAGGTCGACCAGTTCCTCGGCCTCGGCGGCGGAGGTGGTGATCGGCTTCTCCACCAGGACGTGCTTGCCGGCCTCCAGGGCCGCCCGCACCAGCGCGTAGTGGGCGCCCGCCGGCGTCGCCACCGCGACCGCGCCGACCCGCCCGTCCGCCAGTACCCGCCGGTAGCTGTCGGTCACCCCGACGGTGCTGTACTCCCCCAGCACCGCCCGGGCCTTGGCCTCGTCCAGGTCGCACAGCCAGTGCAGCCGCAGCGCCGGGGTGTGCTGCGCGTTGCGGACCAGCTTCGGGCCCCAGTAGCCGGCCCCGACCACGGCCAGCCCCACCGGGTGTTCGGGCACCGGCCGGGGCGGCTCGTCCGGTGCGGGCACGTGTCCGCCCGGTGCCTGGTTGGCGGTCTGCCAGTGCTCGTCCTGCGGTTCCGACGTCATCGCACGAGCCCCTTCGCTCAGCGCCGGGGCGGGCGACAGGCCTTCCCCGGCGGCCTCAACGTCCGGCGCGGGCACCGGAGTCGGGCTGCCGGCGGCTGTCCGCACGGTCGGCCGCGTCCCCTTCGGCTCGCTGCCGGAACGGTACCGGCCGGGCACCGGGCCCGGGGGCCGTTTCGGTAGATCGGCGGACAAGTCATGACGGGCGGGTGCGCGTTCGGCCGGCATCGGGCGACCGCCGGCCGGCCCGCCGCGGCACCGGCCGCCGCCGCACCCCGGTTGTGCGGTTGTCAGTACCGTTTGACAGGCTTGCCCCGGACCGGCCCGGTCACTCCGGCCGATGCCGGGTTACGAGGAGGAGGACGACGGATGACCACCGGTGAGCCGGCGGGCCCGCCCGTGCTGCGCCACCACCGCGACAGCCTGCTGCCCGCCGTCGCCGCCGCGCTGTCGCTCAAGGGCGGCGAGGTGCACACCCTGGCGGGCGACAAGGACCCGCGCCGCCCGGCGCTGCACCACCTGGTCGCCGACTTCCTGGACACCCTGCCGGCGGAGGCCCGCGAACGGTTCACCGGCCGCTGCCCGGAGGCCGTCCTGCTCTCCCAGTACCTGGCCGCGGTCGACGGCCGGCGCTCCAAGCGCGCCGCCCGCAAGCCGATGACCGTGCAGGAGGCCCGAAAGTCGCTCAAGGGCGCCCGGATGACGACCGTGCGCATCCGCGAGGAGGACGACCCGGCGCACGGCAGCCACGCCCCGCCGTGCCGCTCCTGCGCTCCGATGCTGGAGCACTTCACCGTACGCAGCGTCGCCGTCGGGCCGCCCGCGCACTGACCGGCCGAGCGCCGGCACGTTCCCCGTCCCCCAGCCCTGGAGTCCGTCCTGAACCCGCCGATCCCGTCCCCACCGGCCACCCTCTCCCCCGCCGGCACCCGGACCCGCCCGCGCTTCCCCGCCGACGTCGCCGCCGAGCTCAAGGCGGCCGGCTGGCACCCCGGCCGCTGGGAGATCCGGCAGGCCGAGGAGTGGGCCGACGCCCTGGCCGGGTACGGCGCGCCCGCCGGCGTACGGCACGCGGTGTTCCCGGCGGCGGTGGAGGCCTGGGCCGAGTTCGGCGGCCTCGCCTTCGACCTGTCCGGCCCGGGCCGCCAGCTGGCCCGCACCCCGTTCCTGATCGACCCGCTGTGCGGGCTGCACCAGCCGCGCACCCTGCTCGACCTGGGCCGGGCGCTGGGCACCCGGCTGGCCCCGCTCGGCGAGGAGGCGTACGGGCAGGCGCTGCTGGCCGTCGACGAGGAGGGCCGGGTCTACAGCCTGGACCACACCGGCGAGTGGTTCCTCGGCCACGGCATCGACCAGGCGATCTCCACCCTCGTCCTGGGCACCGCCCCCGAGCGGCTGCGCACCGCCGAGGAGTACTGACGGCCGGGGGCCGGGGACGGCTCAGCGCAGCCGCTCGGCCCGCACCGCCAGCCGGGACGGCAGCACCGCCTCGATCCGGAACCCGCCGTCCGCCTCCGGCCCGGAGGAGAAGGTGCCGCCCAGCGCGATCACCCGCTCCCGCATCCCGACCAGCCCGTTGCCGCCGCTGGGCAGCTTCGCCGCGCCCCGCTCCCCGCCGGGGCAGGCGTTCACCACGGCCACCCGCACCCCGTTCGGCGCGTACGAGAGCAGGACCGACACCTGGGCGCCGCCCGCGTGCTTGTGCGCGTTGGTCAGGCCCTCCTGGACGACCCGGTAGGCGGTCTGCTCGGCCTCACCGGTGAACTCCTGCCGGCTGCCGCTGACCGTCAGGGTCACCGCCATCCCGGCCGCGCGGGACTGGTCGACCAGCCGCGGCAGCCCGGCCAGCGAGTCCGGCTCCGGCTGCCGTTCGTCGTCCATCCGCAGCACCCCGAGGATCTCGCGCAGTTCGTTCAGCGCCTGCCGGCCCACCTCGCCCATCAGCTTGGCGCTCTGCGCCGCCTTGTCCGGATCCTTGCCGGCGATCCGCTCCAGCGCCCCGGCGTGCACCACCATCAGGGACACCCGGTGCGCCACCACGTCGTGCATCTCCCGGGCGATCCGGGTGCGCTCCTCCAGCCGGGCCCGGCGGGCGCGCTCCTGCGCCTGCTCGGCCAGCAGGTCCAGCTCGGTCTCCAGGCCGTGGGCGCGGTCCTTGAGCGACTCGATCAGCCGCCGCCGCGCGCCGACGTACAGTCCGGTCACCACCGGGGCGACGGTCAGCCCGACCGACACCAGCAGCGACAGCAGGATCTGACCCCACAGCGGCGGCGGGTCCATCATGTCGCCGGGCGTCATCAGCGACACCGCCATCACCGCGGCCGCCTCGGCGAAGGCCAGCCCGGACAGCGCCACCACCCGGCGCCGGCGCGAGGGCCACTCCCAGGTCGAGGCCAGCGTGTACAGCGCCACCACCAGCAGCACCACGCCCAGCATGCCGGGCATCACCAGCAGCGTCACCAGTACCGGGACGGCCGGCCAGCGCCGGCGCACCACCAGCGAGCCGCCGGCCAGCGTGCCGAGCACGGCTATGCCGACCGCTCCCGCGGTGCTGACGTGTATCCGGGCGGAGAGGAAGGCGATCGTGCTGGCCGCGCACTCCACCGCGGCGAGCAGCCCCAGCCCGACGTCCAGGAAGACGCTGCGCGGCCGCTTCCACCACCAGAACCACCGGACCGGCATGCGCTCCCCAGGCGACTTGCTCATGCCCCACAGCGTAAGCGGCAACCCCCTCCCCTCCCCACCGGGATCTCCCGGCACACCCCCCGAAGCCGTCAAGTGGTCCAGACCACAGGTGGTTTTCGGCAGCCCTGTCCGCCATCCGGCCACCTCGCGGACAGCACCCGCCCCGACACCTATGCTGGTCGCGTCGGACAGCGCGGTCCGCACGCGTCACACCCGCCACACCCGTGTGGACCTGTGACGATGAGCCGTTGCCGAACCCCACCACCAGAGGGAGCCAGCCGTGACCGCTCCGGTCCCCACCCCGGCGGACAGCCCCACGCCCGTCGTCGCCGACAATGCCGCCCTGCGTGCGGACATCCGACGCCTCGGCGACCTGCTGGGCGAGACGCTGGTCCGCCAGGAGGGCCCCCAGCTGCTGGGCCTGGTCGAACAGGTCCGCCTGCTGAGCCGCACCGACGGCGAGGCCACCGCCGAACTCCTCTCCGACATCGACCTGGACACCGCCGCCAAGCTGGTCCGGGCGTTCTCCACCTACTTCCACCTCGCCAACGTCACCGAGCAGGTGCACCGCGGCCGCGAGCTCGCCACCCGCCGCGCCCGGGAGGGCTCGCTGCTCGCGCAGACCGCCGACCAGCTCGCCGAGGCCGACCCCAAGCACCTCCAGGACACCCTGGCCCACCTCGCGGTCCGCCCGGTCTTCACCGCGCACCCCACCGAGGCCGCCCGCCGCAGCGTCCTCAACAAGCTGCGCCGGATCGGCGAGCTCCTCGACCGCATCCACCGCGACGAGGTCACCTCCGGCCTGGCCGCCGCCGACCAGGCCCGCACCAGCAGCGCCAAGCGCTCCGCCGACCGCCGCCTGGCCGAGGTCATCGACCTGCTCTGGCAGACCGACGAGCTGCGCATCGCCCGCCCCGAGCCCACCGACGAGGCCCGCAACGCCGTCTACTACCTGGACGAGCTCTACCGCGAGGCCGTCCCCGAGGTCCTGGAGGAGCTGCACGAGGAGCTCGCCCGGGTCGGCCTGGGCCTGCCCGACGGCGTGCGGCCGCTCACCTTCGGCACCTGGATCGGCGGCGACCGCGACGGCAACCCCAACGTCACCCCGCAGGTCACCTGGGACGTCCTCAACCTCCAGCACGAGTACGGCATCAAGGACGCGCTCTCCGCGATCGACGACCTGCGCAACACGCTCTCCACCTCCGAGCGGCTGGCCGGCGCCTCGGTCGAACTGCTCGCCTCGCTCAACACCGATCTGCACCTGCTCCCCGAACTCAGCCCGCGCTACAAGCGGATGAACGCCGAGGAGCCCTACCGCCTCAAGGCCACCTGCATCCGGCTCAAGCTGGAGAACACCCGCGAGCGGCTGGCCGGCGGCACCCCGCACGTCGAGGGCCGCGACTACCTCGGCACCCGCGAGCTGATCGCCGACCTGCGGCTGATCCAGGACTCGCTGCGCGCCCACCGCGGCGAGCTCATCGCCGACGGCCGCCTCGCCCGCGCCATCCGCACCGTCGAGGCCTTCGGCCTGCAGCTCGCCACCATGGACGTGCGCGAACACGCCGAGGCCCACCACCACGCCCTCGGCCAGCTCTTCGACCGGCTCGGCGAGGAGGCCTGGCGCTACGCCGACATGCCCCGCGAGTACCGGCAGAAGCTGCTCGCCAAGGAACTCCGCTCGCGCCGCCCGCTCGCCCCCACCCCGGCCCCGCTGGACGAGGCCGGCACCAAGACCCTCGGCGTGTTCAACACGATCCGCCAGGGCTTCGAGCGCTTCGGCGACGAGATCGTCGAGAGCTACATCATCTCCATGTGCCAGGGTGCCGACGACGTCTTCGCGGCCACCGTGCTGGCCCGCGAGGCCGGTCTGATCGACCTGCACGCCGGCATCGCCAAGATCGGCATCGTGCCGCTGCTGGAGACCACCGACGAACTCCAGCAGGCCGACCGCATCCTCGACGAGATGCTCTCCGACCCGTCCTACCGCCTGCTCGTCTCGCTGCGCGGCGACGTCCAGGAGGTCATGCTCGGCTACTCCGACTCCTCCAAGTTCGGCGGCATCACCACCTCCCAGTGGGAGATCCACCGCGCCCAGCGCCGCCTGCGCGACGTCGCCCACCGCTACGGCATCCGGCTGCGCCTGTTCCACGGCCGCGGCGGCACCGTCGGCCGCGGCGGCGGCCCCTCGCACGAGGCCATCCTGGCCCAGCCCTGGGGCACCCTGGAGGGCGAGATCAAGGTCACCGAGCAGGGCGAGGTCATCTCCGACAAGTACCTGCTCCCCTCGCTCGCCCGGGAGAACCTGGAGCTGACCATCTCCGCCACGCTCTCCGCCTCCGCGCTGCACACCGCCCCGCGCCAGGCCCCCGAGTCGCTGGCCCGCTGGGACGCCGCGATGGACCAGGTCTCCGAGGCCGCCCACACCGCCTACCGCGGCCTGGTCGAGCAGGAGGACCTGCCAAAGTACTTCTTCGCCGCCACCCCGGTCGACCAGCTCGCCTCGCTGCACCTGGGCTCCCGCCCGTCCCGCCGCCCCGACTCCGGCGCCGGCCTGGACGGCCTGCGGGCCATCCCGTGGGTGTTCGGCTGGACCCAGTCCCGGCAGATCGTCCCCGGCTGGTTCGGCGTCGGCTCCGGCCTCGCGGCCGCCCGCGCGGCGGGCCTCGGCGGCGTGCTGGACGAGATGTACGGCGAGTGGCACTTCTTCCGCAACTTCCTGTCCAACGTCGCCATGACGCTGGCCAAGACCGACCTGCGGATCGCCCAGCACTACGTCGAGCAGCTGGTGCCCGGCGAACTGCGCCACGTCTTCGACGAGATCAAGGCCGAGCACGCGCTCACCCTGCGCGAGGTGCTGCGGCTCACCGGCGAGAACGAACTGCTCGAGCACAACCCGGTGTTGAAGCAGACCTTCGCCGTCCGCGACGCCTACCTCGACCCGATCTCCTACCTCCAGGTCGCGCTGCTGCGCCGCCAGCGCGAGGAGCTCTCGGCCGGGCGCCAGGACGACCCGCTGCGCGCCCGCGCGCTGCTGCTGACCGTCAACGGCATCGCCGCCGGCCTGCGCAACACCGGCTGACGGCCGCCCGAGAACGGCCGATGGGCCGGTGTCCCGTCCGGGACACCGGCCCATCGCCGTGAGGCTCCCGCTCCGCACGGAGGGGGTGCTGCTCAGTGCGGAACTCCCGCTCCGCACAGGGGTCCTGATCCGCGCGGGGGTCCTGATCCGCGCAGGGATGCTGATCCGCGCGGGGGTGCTACTCCGCCACCTCGCCCGCGCGCCTGCGCTTCAGCCACAGCGCCGCGCCGCCGGCCGCCACCACCAGGCCGCCGCCGACCGCCAGCAGCCCGGCGTCGGGGCCCATCGAATCGCCGAGCACCGGGCCGAACTGCGCCGCCGCCGGCTCCGGGGAGACCGCCGGGTCCGACTCGGCCACCGGCTCCGCGTGCGCCAGCGCACCGCCCGACAGCAGGACGCCGGCCACCCCCAGCGCACCGGCCGTACCGACCCGCCGCCCGAGCCGCTTCAGCCCGGCCACCCGGCTCCACCGCGCTCGGCGGACCGGACGCAATCCCCGCATCGAGAACTCCCCAGGACTCGTTCGCGTACCAAGCCGACGCTATCCGATCCCGCACGGGGTTCTCACACCGAATCAGGTGTGGACGGGCAAGCGTTGTACGACCGTTGCGTACCCGCACACGGTCCTGACGGACGGTCAGCGGCGATCAGGAGTTGTACGTGCCCTGGGCCCGCTCCAGCCCCTCGGACAGCAGCGCCTCCACCGCGTCCGCCGAGCGGTCCACGAACCACTCCAGCTCCTTGCGCTCGGTCGAGGAGAAGTCCTTCAGCACGAAGTCCGCGACCTCCATCCGGCCCGGCGGACGGCCGATCCCGCAGCGCACCCGGTGGTAGTCCGGGCCCAGCGACTTGGTGATCGACTTCAGGCCGTTGTGGCCGTTGTCCCCGCCGCCCAGCTTCAGCCGCAGCTCCGCGTAGTCGATGTCCAGCTCGTCGTGGACCGCGATCAGCGCCGAGGCCGGCACCTTGTAGAAGTCGCGCAGCGCCGTCACCGGCCCGCCGGAGAGGTTCATGAAGGACATCGGCTTGGCCAGCACCACCCGCTTGCCCGCCAGCCGTCCCTCGGCCACCTGCGCCCGGCTCTTGTGCGCCTTGAACCTGGCGCCCATCCGCTGCGCCAGCAGGTCCACCACCATGAAGCCGATGTTGTGCCGGTTCCGGGCGTACTGCTCCCCGGGGTTGCCCAGCCCCGCCACCAGCCAGGGGCCGTCGTAGTCCTCGCTCATGCGCCCACCTCGCTGCGCTCGGCGGCCGCTTCGCGGACCGCGCACCTCTCCATGGCTCGCTCGCTGCGCTCGCTCACGCTTCTCTCCTCGCCTTCGCGCTCGACGTCATCATCCCGGACACACCGCTGCCCCGGTCGCTCCAGCGGGAGCGACCGGGGGACCGGTCTCAGCAATTTGGCGACCCGTTGCTCAGTCCTAGGTGCCCTCGGCCTCGGCGGGC
>NZ_JBSHBN010000087.1:0-39133 GCF_053612025.1 Kitasatospora sp. NPDC054768 | reverse complement strand
GCTCGTCGCTGTGCAGCGCGAGCAGCACGGGCAGTCCGGCGCCCTCGGCGGCGGTCATCCCGGCCTGCCCGCAGGCCTGGCCGATCGCGTCGAGCACGGCCCTGGCCAGCGGAAAGGTGCAGGCCAGCGGCACGGTGGCGGGGAACAGCGCGGCCCGGGTGGTGCGGCGGGAGCTCACATCGAAGCGGGTGACCGGGCCGAACAGGGACTTGCCGTGGGTGGCGGCCTCGGCGAGCGGGGCGAGTCCGCGCCCGGCGGCGCTGAGCACCCCGACACCGGTGACCACCGGGTGGCCGGCCGTCCGGCCCGGTGGTCCGGTGCCCGTCCCGGCGGCGATCACGGCCGTGCGCCCGCGCGGTCGGCGAGGACGGCCTCGCGCAGCAGTTCGGCGGCGTCGTCGACGGTGCGCACCGCGCCGAAACGGTCGTCGTCCAGGTCCAGTTGGAGCCCGTACCGCTGCTCGAACTCGGCGACGATCCAGGTGAGTTCGAGCGACCCGAGGTCCTCTGGCACGGCGTCGACGGCGCGCTGCCCGAACGCCGCCAGCATGGTGAGGACCTCGGTCCGGTCCGGCAGGGCGTCGGGGAGCGGGGAGCCGGTCACGCGGCGCTGCCGGAGGCGGCGGCGAGGGCGTCGACCCGGCGGGTGACGTCGGCGGTGAACTCGTCCAGCGTCATCAGCGCGGTGGTCTCCATCTCGTCCAGGTCGAACTTGATCCCGAACTCGTCCTCGACCTGCACCGACAGGTCGGCGAGGGCGAGCGATTCGAGGTCCAGTCCGGCCGGGCCGAGGTCGGTGTCCCCGGTGACCTCGGAGACGTCGTACTGCATCTCGGCGAGTGCCGCCAGGACGAAGGCGCGGATGCGGTCCTGCATGGTGGTGGGCTCCTTGTCGGGGTGGTGGTGCGAAGGGTTCGGGGTGCGGCCGGGTGCGGCCGGCCCGGTGGCGGGCGGGGTCAGCCTGCGGCGGGCCGGCCGGCGGCCGCGCGCTCGCGCAGGGCGGCCGGGTCGCGCAGCAGCTTTCCGGTGGCGGTGCGGGGGAGCCGGTCCAGCCCGGCGAGCCGGCGCGGCCGCTTGTAGGCGGCCAGCCGGCGGGCCAGCCCGTCCTGGACGGAGGCGAGGTCGGTCCCGGATTCGGTGGCCAGGTAGGCCTCGATCGCGCCGCCGTCGAAGACCACGACGGCCTCGCGGACCTCGGGCAGCGCGGCGAGCGTCTGCTCGACCTCGGTGAGGTCGACCTTCAGGCCGCCGATCGAGACCTGGGAGTCCAGTCGGCCGAGCACGGTGACCAGGCCGTCGGCGGTCAGCTCGGCGGCGTCCCGGGTGTGCAGCCAGCCGTCCGACCAGCGGGTCGGATCGTCCAGTCCGGGGTACGGGGAGGCCGCCGCGCCGATCTGCAACTCGCCCTTCACCAGGCGCAGTTCCATGCCGTGCACGGGTTGCTTGGCGGGGTGGAGCGTGCCGGAGAGGTCGGTGGCGATCACCCCGGTCTCGGTCATGCCGTACATGGTGCCGAGCGGGACGCCGTAGCGTTCGGTGAACAGCGCGGGCAGTCCCGGGCGGACGAGCTCGCCCGCCACGACCATCCGCCGCAGCCGGGGCAGCGGCGGGGGAGCGACCGTCCCCGCCAGCAGCTCGGCGTGGAAGGGCACCCCGATCACGGTCGTCGGCCGGTCGCTCGCGGCGACCTCGGCGAGGATGCCCGCCGCCGTCATCCGCTCCGGCACGGTGAGCGCGACCCGGGCATGCAGGCTGTTGAGCAGCCCGCCGACCAGGCCGAGAACGTGCACCACCGAGGAGAGCAGGACGACCCGCTCGCCCTCGCCGGGGAACTCCACCAGCCTTCGGTAACAGTCGAGTTCGCGTAGTAGATCGGCCGCCGTGCGGGCGATGACCTTGGCCGGACCGGTGGATCCGGAGCTGAGCTGGATCAACGCGTGCCCGGTGCGGGCCGGGCGTCCGTCCGTCAACGGGACGGCCACCGGCTCGACTTCGGAGAAGCCGCGCAGGGCCGCCGCGGACCGATGGGCGGAGCCTACCAGCACCTGCGGGGCCAGCCGCGCCACCGCCGCGTCGATCTCGTGGTCGGTCAACCGGTGGTCGAGCAGTGCGACTTGGGCGCCGAGACGCCAGCATGCCAGCAGCACCGTGACGAACGCCACCGAGGGCGGCAGTCGCAGCGCCGCCGTCCCGCCGGGGCCGAGTCCGGCGGCCGCCAGTCGGTCGGACTGCTTCTCGACCAGGGCGCGCAGGGCGTCCCGGTCGAGCGGTGCGCCGAGGCGCAGGCACTCCTCGGTGCCGGGGCCGGCCAGCAGCAGCCGGTCGACCCAGGAGTCCGGGGCGTCGGAGTGCGGCAGGAAGGCAGCCGGAAGTACGGAGGGGGAAAAGCCGGTCAACGCGGCTCCACACAAGTGAGGGGATTTGACATGAACGCCGTTAACAAGTCAGAACGGCCAATTCCGTGGCCAGACCATGGCACAGACGTTTGGTCAAATCAAGGTCTATACCAATGTGGTCGTTGCTCCTACGCTGCCCAACCAGGACCGGCCCGCGCGTGGCCGTCCTGGAACGAGGAATGCCCGTGAGAGTTCTCACGTCGGCCGGGATCGAGCGCGCGGCGCGCGACCGACTCCCAACGGAAATCTGGGATTTCATCGAAGGCGGCAGCGATGCGGAACGCACCCTGGCGGCCAACCGGGAGATGTTCGGACGCCATGCGCTGCGTCCGCGCACGCTGGTCGACGTCTCCGCCTGCGACCCGGCACTGACCCTGCTCGGCGCACCGCTGCGCCTCCCGCTCGGGATCGCCCCGATGGCCTACCACCGGCTGGTCGACCCGGAGGGCGAGACCGCCACCGCGCGCGCCGCCGGCCGGGCCGGAGCCCTGCTGGTCGCCGCGATGTTCGCCAGCCGCACCCTGGAGGAGATCGCCGCGGCCGCCACCGGCCCGCTCTGGCTCCAGCTGTACTGGCTGCGCGAACGCGCCGCCCTCGCCGCCCTGGTGGAGCGCGCCGAGGCGGCCGGCTACCGCGCACTGGTGCTGACCGTGGACGCCCCCAGGATCGGCCGTCGGCTGCGCGACCTGCGCAACGGCTTCGCCGTCCCGCCCACCGTCCGGGCGGTCAACCTGGACCGGTCCCTGATGTCCGCCAGTCACCGCGCCGCCGGCGGCAGTTCGGGCATCGCCGAGCACGCCCGTGAGCAGTTCGACCCCACCCTGAGCTGGACCGATCTGGCCTGGCTGCGCGAACGCACCCGGCTGCCGCTGGTCCTCAAGGGCGTCCTCACCGCCGAGGACGCCCGGCTGGCCGTCGAGCACGGCGTCGACGCCCTCCTGGTCTCCAACCACGGCGGACGCCAACTCGACGGGGCGATACCGGCCCTGGCGGCACTCCCGGACGTGGTCGAGGCGGTGCCCGCCGACCTACCCGTGCTGTTCGACGGCGGCGTGCGCAGCGGCACCGACCTCGCGATCGCCCTCGCCCTCGGCGCCCGCGCCGTGCTGATCGGCCGCCCCGCGCTCTGGGGCCTGGCCGCCGACGGCGAGGCCGGGGTGCACCGGGTGCTCGACCTGCTGCGCGAGGAACTGGAGCACACCATGGCCCTGTTGGGCCGCCCCCGGCTCGCCGACCTGGACCGCACGGTCCTCGCCCCCTGGCCCTGCCCGGCCGGCTGACGCCGCACCCGCGCGGTCGTTCATCCGCCTCGCACCCGCGCGGCCCTTGAACCGCGCCGCCCCCGAACCGCGTTCTTCCCACCAGGAGGTCCGACACATGACCGAGCAGAGCGAGCGATTCCCGGGCTGGGACTGGGACGACCCGGACGGGCTGGCCCCCCGACTGGACGCCTTCAGCGAACAGGTCGCCACCTGCGAGAAGCTCGAAGCGCATCCGGGCGGGCTGCCGCGCGACCACGCGGGCCTGCGCGAACTCGGCATCACCGGAATCGAGTTCGCCGCCTTCCGGACCGCCCACCCCCAGGGGCTCGGCACCGACCTCGCCACCCTGCGCAGCCCCGACACCGCCACCGAGCCCGGCACCCTCTACCGGGTCGACGGCGACCGCTGGTTCACCCGGCTCGACATCGCCGAACCGCTGCCCTTCGCGGACGCCAGCGTCGACTGGGTGTACGCCGAGCACCTGATCGAGCACGTCACCATGCCCGTCGCCGTCGGCTGGCTGCGCGAGGCCCGCCGGGTGCTGCGCCCCGGCGGCGTCCTGCGCCTGACCACCCCCGACCTCGCCCGCTACCTGGTCGGCTACGCCACCGGCGACGGCTTCCTCGCCAAGCACCGGCGCCGGCTGACCACTCTCGGCTTCGGCCCGCCGATGCCCGCGCGTCCGGCCTTCCTGGTGAACCAGATCTTCCGGCACTTCGGGCACCAGTGGATCTACGACCTGGACGAACTGCGGCATGTCCTCACCCGGGCCGGCTTCGACCCCGGGAGGATTCGCCCGTGCGCCTACCGGCAGGGCACCCGGCCGGACGTCGCCGACCTCGACACGGCCTTCCGCACCGACGAGACCGTCTACGTCGAGGCAGACCGCTGAGCCCTCCGCACCGAATGGATCCGCCCATGCCCCTGCACCCCCAGGCCGAAGCGCTGCGCACCAGGCGCGCCGGCAGCGGTGCCCCGCCGCTCTACACCCTCAGCCTCGCCGAGGCCCGTGCCGCCGACCTCGCGGACATCCGCGCGGCGGCCGGCACACCCGAACCGGTCGCCGCCGTCGAGGAGTACCGCATCCCCGGTCCCGGCGGCGAACTCGCGCTGCGGCTCTACCGCCCCGAGCCGCCCGGCCGCCGGCTGCCCACCCTGCTCTACCTGTTCGGCGGCGGCTGGACGCTCGGCTCGCCCGACACCAGCGACGCGATCTGCCGCCGGCTCACCAACGCCGTCGGCTGCGTCACCGCCTCCGTCGGCTACCGGCTCGCCCCCGAACACCCCTTTCCCGCGGCGCTGCACGACTGCCGCGCCGCACTGCTGCAACTCGTCGAAAGGGCGGCGGAGTTCGGCATCGACCCGGACCGGATCGCGGTCGGTGGGGACAGCGCCGGCGGCAACCTCACCGCCGCGCTCACCCTGCTGCTGCGCGCCGAGGGCGGCCCCGCCCTGCGCCACCAACTGCTGGTCTACCCCAACACCGACCACGGCGCCGACACCCCCTCGCTGCGCGCCCACGACGACCCGGCACTGTTCAACCGCCGCTCGGTGGCCTGGTACTGGGGCCACTACCTGGCCGACGAGGGCGACGGCGCCAGCCCGTACGCCTCCCCGCTGCGCGCCGCCACCCTGGCCGGCCTGCCGCCCGCGACCGTCCTGACGGCCGAGTACGACCCGCTGCGGGACGAGGGCGAGCAGTACGCCGAGGCGCTGCGCGCCGCCGGGGTCCCGGTGGACCTGCGCCGCTACCAGGGCATGCCGCACGGCTTCTTCGCCATGACCGGCACCCTGGACGCCGCCGCCGAGGCCCAGGACTTCGCGGCCGAGCGCCTCCGGGAGGCGCTGCGATGACGATCCCGTTGAGCGACCTGCACGCCTCCCTGGCCGATCCGCTGCTGGACGCGATGACCTTCCTCAACGAGGTCACCACCCGCTACCCGGAGGCGGTCTCCTTCGCCCCCGGCCGCCCCTACGAGGGCTTCTTCGAGCCCCAGGACGTCCCGGCGTACCTGGAGACCTACCTCGCCCACCTGGCCGACCGCGGCCTGGACCGGGACGCGGCGCGCACCGCGCTGTTCCAGTACGGTCCGACCAAGGGCATCATCAACGAGCTGATCGCCCGCACGCTGGCCCACGACGAGGGCCTGACCGTCGACCCCGCGGCCGTGGTGGTCACGGTCGGCGCCCAGGAGGGCATGCTGCTGACGCTGCGCGCCCTGTGCGCCGGCCCGGACGACGTCCTGCTGGTCAGTTCGCCCTGCTACGTCGGCGTCACCGGCGCCGCCCGGCTGCTCGACCTGACCGTCCGCCCCGTCCCCGAGGGCCCGGACGGCGGCCCCGACCCGGCGGCGCTCCGGGAGGCCGCCCGCGCGGTGCGGGCCGAGGGACGCCGTCCGCGCGCCTTCTACGTCGTCCCGGACTTCGCCAACCCCTCCGGCACCAGCATGCCGGTCCCGGCCCGCGCCGGGCTGCTGGAGGCGGCGGCCGAGGAGGGCGTGCTCGTCGTCGAGGACAACCCGTACGGCTTCTTCTCCCGCACCCCGGGGCTGCGGCCCACCCTCAAGGCGCTGGACCGCCGCCGCCAGGTCGTCCACCTGGGCTCCTTCGCCAAGACCTGCTTCCCCGGGGCCCGCCTGGGCTACGTGGTCGCCGACCAGGAGGTGACCGGCCCCGACGGCCGGCGCAGCCTCCTCGCGGACGAGCTGGCCAAGCTGAAGAGCATGACGACGGTCAACACCCCGGCGCTCAGCCAGGCCGTCATCGGCGGCATGCTGCTGACCCACGACTGCCGCCTGCGGGCCGCCAACGCCCGCGCCACGGCCCACTACGCGGCCGGCCTGGACACCCTGCTGCGGGAGCTGGACCGGCACTTCCCGGCCTCCGTGCGGAACCGGCTGGGCATCTCCTGGACCCGGCCGGACGGCGGCTTCTTCGCGGTGCTGACGGTGCCGTTCGTCGCCGACGAGGCCGCCATGGAGCGCTGCGCCCGCGAGCACGGGGTGCTCTGGACACCGATGGCGCCGTTCTACCCGGCGGGCGGTGGCGAGCAGCGGCTGCGGCTGTCCGTCAGCTCGCTGACGCAGGCGCAGATCATCGACGGCGTGGCCAGGCTGGCGGCCTTCGTGGCGGCCTTCGTGGCGGACTGAGAGCCCGCGCGGACCGGCGGGGGCGCGGAACGACGAACGAGGGAGGGGCCCGGCTCACCACGAGCCGGGCCCCTCCGCCGTTCGTCGGTCAGCGCACCCGGGTGGAGAACAGCCGGGCCGACCAGTACACCGCCAGGACGGTCATCACGACCACCACCAGCAGTCCCTGCCACACCGCGCTGTCCCCGGCGTGCCCGGAGAACAGCGCGCGCATGCCCTCCACGGCCCAGTAGAAGGGGTTCCACCTGGCCGCCTGCTGCAGCCACCCGGGCGCCAGGGTGAGCGGCAGCAGCACGCCCGACAGCAGCGCGATCGGCTGCGCGATGGTGTTGACCACCGGCGACATCGCCGCGTCGGTCGGCACCATCAGCGCGATGCCGTAGGAGATCGCCGAGGTCATCAGCGCCAGCAGGCCCAGCAGCAGGTAGGCGAGCAGCAGGTTCAGCGGGTTCACCCGCAGCCCGAACGGCAGCGCGATCAGGGTGATCAGAACGGCCTGCACCAGCAGCGCCACCATCTCCCGCAGCGCCCGTCCCAGCAGCAGCGCCAGCCGGCTCACCGGGGTCACCCGGGAGCGCTCGATGATGCCGGCCCTGAGCTCGCCGAGCAGGCTGAAGCCGGTGAACAGTCCGCCGAAGATGCACAGCACCGCCAACAGGCCCGGCACGTACACCTGGTAGGCGTCGGCGTAGCTGCCGGCGCCCTGCGGGGCGAGCACCTTCTTCAGCAGCGGGGCGAACAGCAGGAGGTAGAACACGGGCTGGATGATGCCGACGGCGATCCAGATCGGGGTGCGGATCATGAGCAGCAGCTGGCGCTGGAAGACCAGCCAGGTGTCGCGGGCGAGCTTCACGGTCTCCCCAGGGAGGTGTGCGGGTCCGGGCGGTACGGGGTCAGGACTGCTGCAGCGAGCGGCCGGTGCGGGCCAGGAACACGTCGTCCAGGCTGGGCCGTTGGAGCTGCACGGTGCCGGGCGTCACGCCCGCCGCCTCCAGGGCGCGCAGCAGCCGGGGAATGGCGGCGGCGCCGTCCTCCAGGTACAGCCGCAGCCCCTCGTCGCCGTTCTGCTCCAGCCGGTGCAGGTACGGCTGCGGGCGCAGCACCTCGGCGGCCCGCTCGAAGGCGGCCTCCGCGGCGTCCAGTCCGACCAGGACGACGTCGCCGGAGATCTCGCGCTTGAGCGCCTCGGGGGTGCCCTCGGCCACGACCTGACCGTGGTCGACGATGGCGACCCGGTCGCAGAGCGCGTCGGCCTCGTCCAGGTAGTGGGTGGTGACGACCACCGTCATGCCCTCGGTGCGCAGCCGGCGGATCTCCTCCCAGACGTGCGCCCGGCTGGCCGGGTCCAGTCCGACCGTGGGCTCGTCCAGGAACAGCACCCGGGGCTGGTGGATCACCCCGAGCGCGATGTCCACCCGGCGGCGCTGGCCGCCGGAGTAGGTGGCGCACGGGCGGTCGCCGAACTCGGCCAGGTCGAAGGCCTTGAGCGCGTCCGCGGCGGCCTGGACGGCCTGGGCCTTGGCCGCGCCGTACATCCGGGCCTGGAGGACCAGCTCCTCGCGGCCGCTGACGTGGTCGGTGGTGCCGCCGCCCTGGGCGACGTAGCCGATCCGGCGGCGGACCCCGGCGGGGTCGGTGAACAGGTCGGCCCCGGCGATGGTGGCCCGTCCGCCGTCCGGGCGGATCAGGGTGGCCAGCATGCGCAGGGTGGTGGTCTTCCCCGCGCCGTTGGGGCCGAGGAAGCCGTAGATCTCGCCGGCGGCGACCGACAGGTCGATGCCGCGGACGGCGTCGACGGTGGGGTTCTCGCCGCTGCGGCGGGAGGTCTTCTTGCGGTAGGACTTGCGCAGTCCCGCGGTCTCGATCAACCGGAACTCCCGTGCGGGGATGGGCTGCCACGGCACCTGGAAAGGCGGGGCCCGGCACCTGCGGAGGGCGGTGCCGCTGCGACACCCTAGGGCGAACCCCGCCCCGGAAACAATGGCCTAGACCAATGGACGTACCCTCGGCCGGTCTGCTAAGGGGCGGCGTTTCCGGGCCGGGGCGGGGCGGTTCCGGGGGTGGATCGGGGCGGTCCGGGGGTGGGACGAGCCCGGTCCGGGCCCGCTCAGCCGAGCGCCTCCAGCCGGTCCGCCGCGGCCACCGCACCGCCCCCGGCGAGCAGTCGGCTCCCGACCTGAACCGCCCGCTCCCGGTGGGCCGTGGAGTCCAGGACGGCCCGCAGCGCGTCCGCCAGCCGCACCGAGGTGACGCGCGCGAACGGCACCCGCAGCCCCGCGCCCGCCGCCGCCACCTGGCCGGCCACGATCGGCTGGTCGTGCCGGATCGGTGCGGTGACCAGCGGCAGTCCGTGCGCCAGGGCCTCGCCCACGGTGTTCATCCCGCCGTGGCAGAGCACCGCGTCCAGCTCGCCGCGCGCCATCAGCTCCAGCACCGGCGCCCGCCCCACCGCGACGGCCCGGGAGGGGAGTTCGGGCAGCAGCTCGCTCGGCGCGGCGAACACCGGCTGCACCTCGTCACCGCACAGCTCCAGCGCCCGGACGGACCGGGCGAGGAAGTCCGCGCCCAGCTCGCCGGCCAGGGTCCCCATGGTGACCAGCACCCGGCGCCGGCCGGGCTGCAGCCGCTCCCACGGGAAGTCCGGATCGTGCGGCCGCGCCGGGATCACCGGCCCGACGAGCGCGTGCTCCGGCGGCGGGGTCGAGCCGGTCAGGGCCGGACCGGTGGTCGCCAGGACCAGGGCGGGGGAGAAGCGCGGGTCCAGGTACTCCTCCGCGGGCAGCCCGGCGCGTTCCCACAGCCCCCGCAGCAGCCCGGTCATCCAGGCCTCGACCTGCGGCAACGCCCGGTAGGGGCGCCCCAGTTCCATCGCCCCGGGCGCGAAGGACGCCCACGGCAGACCGTACCGGTGTGCGACCAGCGCGCCCGCCGGAGTGTGCTGGTCGGCCAGCAGCACATCCGGCCGCCACTCCCGTACGACGGCGTCCAGCGGCTTCAGCGTGAACCTGGTGTACGGGACGATGAAGCCCTCCCAGAGCGAGCGCAACGCGGCCAGCCCGTGTCCGCCCTGGGCCCGGAACGCCCGGGTGCCGGTGCCGAGCACCCGGGCCTGCGGGCCGAGCAGCGGGCGCAGCACCGATTCGGTGCCGGTCCAGGCGACCTGGTGGCCGCGTGCGGTCAACTCGGCGGCGATGCCGGCGGCCGGGTTGACGTGGCCGGTCAACGGCGGCATCACCAGGAGGAACCGGGTCATCGTGCGCCCTCCTCGGGGAGCAGTCGCTGGACGTCGGCGACGGTCAGGGCCTCCAGGGCGGCCAGGTCGAGCCCTGCGCGCAGCGCGGCCAGGTCGGCCTGCGGGCCGAAGCGCCCGCGCAGCCGATCGGCCAGTTCGGCGAGTTCGTCCTCGTCCAGCAGCAGGTCGCCGTCCAGCCGGGCGTCCGGGGTGACGTGACGCGCCCAGCCGGGCGGCGCACCGGCCACCTCGACCAGCAGGGCCACCAGATCCTGGTTCAACGGGGCTCCGGGGTAGGGGGGTTCAGGGTTCGACATGAGAGATCTCCCACCTGCTCGACGGCACGGGGGTGAACGCGGCCGCGCCGGGGGGAAGTTGACCGGCTTCCCGGGGAGCGGCGGCGACGGAGGGGGCCCGAGATCACTTGTGCGACCCGGCGGGCGTCGGAATACTAGCCCGGGTGACCGCACTGGAGGCAGTGGCCGTCCACCTCCCCCCGCACGCCGTTCCCATCGAGGCTGTGGGCGAGCTCATCGGCCTGACCCCACGTCAACTCCGTCTCTTCCGCCGCTTCCACGGCCTGGACCAGCTGCGTCTGGATCCGACCGGGACGCTGCCCGACCTGCTCGACGCCGCCCTGGACAACCTGCCGGAGCTGCGTGGACGCGAACCCGACATCCGCTTCGTGATCCACGCCCGCAGCATGCCGGTGGCGGTGCCCCATCCGCTCAACCCGCTGCACGACCTGCTCGAAGCCCGTGGACTGGCGCACGCCAACGCCTTCACGGTGACCCACCACGCCTGCGCGGTGGGCCTGCTGGCCATCGACCTGGCCGGCAGGCTGCTCGCGGACGAACCCGACCCGGCGGCGCTCGCCCTGGTGCTGACCGGCGAGAAGACCTTCACCAGGGACGCCCAGGTGGTGCCCGAGACCGGTATCTTCGCCGAGGGCGCGGCCGCCTGCCTGGTCAGCGCCGGTGGCGAGCGCCACCGGATGCTCTCCTTCGTGGTGCGCCAGCGCCCGGAGTTCGACGGCCGGCTGGCCGAGGACCCGGACCTGCTCGCCCGCTACCAGCGCGAGTACCCGAACGTGATGGTGGAGGCGATCGAGGCCGCCCTGGACCAGGCCGGTCTGGACCTCTCCGACCTGGCCGCGATCCTGCCGCACAACGTCAACCAGGCGTCCTGGCGGATGATCGCGCGCCGGATCGGCTATCCGGTCGAGAAAGTCGTGCTGGACAACGTGCGGTCGGTCGGGCACAGTTTCGCCTCGGACAGCCTCATCAATCTCCACACCGCCACCACGCGGGGGCTGCTCCGCCGCGGCGACCACTACCTGATCGCCGCCGCCGGTGTCGGAGCGACCTTCTCCGCGATGGCGATGCGGTACTGACGGTCCGCCGGCCACCGATGCCGCCGAATCCGCCGGCCGCCGTCCGCACGGTGACGCCGGATTCCCACACCACCCAGAGCCCCGGGGCGCCTGCAAGCCCCGGAGCACACATCCCACGTACGACGGGACGGGACACCCATGTCAGAAGCCGCGGTCCAGACCACCGACCCCGAACTGCGCGAGCGGATCCTGCACGGCATCGGCGAGCTCCTGCCGCGCGTCCTCAAGCGCGAACTGCCCGAGATCCCGCAGGACGCCTGCCTCTTCGACGACCTCGGCCTCACCTCGGCCGGCACCATCGAGCTGATCCTGGAGCTGGAGGAGTCGCTCGACATCCAGGTGGACGTCGAGCAGATCACCGAGGACGACCTGCGGTCGGTCACCAGGCTGGCCGACTACGTCGCCGGGCACGTCATCCCCGAGGACTGACCGGGTGGCCCCCGGTCCCACCGGTCTGCGGATCACCCGGGCGCTGGCCCGCCGGTTCGACGGCCGCTCGGAGACCTCGCTCGACCCGGACCTGCGGGTCTTCGTCTCCGACCTCGTCCGCCCCTACGGCCTGCCGCTGCGCGAGGACCTGCTCGGCGAGGGCGTCGGCCACTCCTACGAGGAACTGGCCGCCGGAGTGCTCCGCGAGGCGCTCGCCGAGGACGAGCCGGCCGACCTGCTGATCCTGGCCTTCGACACCCCGGACGTGCGGCCCGGCGCGCCGTCCTCGCTGGCGCTCAGCCGGTCCGTCCCGGGCGGCCCGCTCGCCTTCGCGGTCTGCGACCAGGGCGGCGCGGCGGCCTTCACCGCACTGCGGCTGGCCGCCGGCCACCAGCGCACCGGCGGCTGCCGCCGGGCCGTGGTGGTGCTGGCCGAACAGACCGCGCTGCACTACGAGCCGCCCGGACCGGTGCCGCTGCCGGAGCGGCACGCGGTGGTGGTGCTGGTCTGCGAGGAGGCCCCCGGCGAGGGCCTGGCCGTCCGGCAGACCAGGGGTGCGACCTCCCCGGCCGAGTCGGTCCGGGCCGCGGCCGGGGAACTCGGGCCCGAGGCGGCACTGCTGCTCGGCCCCGGCTTCGGCCCGCCGGAGCCCCCGCCGACGCAGCCGTTCACCGGACTCTGGGCGGAGCTGGCCGAACACCTCCCGCAGTGGCGGGCGGCCGGCCGGCCCGCGCTGCTGGCCGGGTTCGACCGCCGGCTCGGCGTGCTGAGCACGCTGACCCTGCCGTGACGGCGATCGATCTCTGGCTGATCGACACACGTCAACCGGCCGCTCCGGCCGGGGAGCTGTGGCAGCTGCTCGACCAGGGCGAGCGCGCCCGGGCGTCCGGGATGGACCCCGGGGCGCGCGAGCGTTTCACCGTGGTGCGCGGCGCCGTCCGGCAGCTGGTCGCCGCCCGGCTCGGCGTGCACCCGGCCGACGTGGTCTGGCGGTACGGGCCGAACGGCAAGCCCGAGCCGGCGGGGGACGGCGGGCTGCGGGTCAGCTGGTCGGCCTCGGACGCCGTCGCGGTGCTGGCCCTCGCCGAGGGGCGGGCGGTCGGTGTCGACGTCGAACGGCTCCACGACCCGCGGACGGCCGAGCGGATGGCCGCCCGCTGGTTCCCGGTCGAGGAGGCGTGGTTCGTCGCCGAGCCCGCGGAACCGGCCGAGCGGGCGGCGCGGTTCACCGCGCTGTGGTGCCGCCGGGAGGCCTGCGTCAAGGCGTACGGCGGGCGCGTCGTGCAGTCCTTCGGCGTGCCCGTCGCCGGTCCGTCGCCGGTGCTGGTGGCCGACCCGGGCGCGCTCGGCGCCGGCCCGGCCCGGCTCTGCGACGTCCCCGTCGCGGAACCGTTCCGGGCTGCCGTCGCCGCCCTCGGGGAATCGTCAATACATGTCAACTCGCATGAGTGGCACGGGAATTGACGAAACGCTCGATCAGGTCAGGTTTGGTCTGGACCAGCTGACGAGGGCGCTGGTAGCGTCCCGGTCACACCCCCTGCCGAGCCCTCCCCGGCCCTCCCCGGCAAGCCGAAAGGCGTGTACGACGTGGCACCGCACGACGCTCCACCGCAGGACCCGACGTCACTCGGCGCTCCACCGCACGACCCGACGCTACTCGGCGCGACACCGCACGACCCGGCGTCACTCGGCGCGACACCGTGCGGCGCGAATCCGGCCACCAGGCGGGTCACCGTGCGGTACGCCGCCGAGAGCAGCGGCTCCGGACCGCTCACCCGCGGCCAGGACAACATGATCCGCTGCATCCGGGCCAGTGCCCCCGAGGCGATCAACAAGGAGTCCGTCTGGCCGGTGCCCGACGGCACCTCGGTCCCCTCCGGGCTGGTCGCCCTCCGCCGGCTGGTCGAGCGGCACGAGTCGTTGCGGACCTCCTTTCCCGCGGGCCCCGGTCCGGACGGATTCCCGGACCGCCAGGTGGTGCACCGGCAGGGCCGGTTCGCCGTCTCCGTGGTCGAGGCCGGCTGCCGATCGGACGCCGAACTGAACGCGATGGCCGAGGAGTTGGGCCGGGTCGATGTCACCGTTCCGGTCGGCCCCGACCTGCCGCCGAGGATCCGGTTCACGCTGATCGCCGCGGGCGAGCGACTGCTGCGGCTGGTCGCCGTGGTCTGCCACGCGGGCGCCGACGGCGCCGCCACCGCCGTGCTGATCGAGGACTGGTGCGCCCTCGCCGCCGGGAAGGAGCTGCCGCCGGTCACCGCGCCGACCCCGCTGGGGATCGCCGTGGCGGAGCAGGGCGCCCAGGGCCGCCGCAGGTCGGCGGCCGCCCTGCGGCACTGGGCCCGGATCCTGACCGCCGGTCCGGTGGGCGTCTTCTCCGACGCGCGGATCAGCGGCCCGCCCCGCGACCACAGCGCCCTGCTGGTCCGCTCGCGCACCGCCGCCGACGACCTCGCCGCGGTCTGCCGGCGCACCGGCGCCAGCCCCTCGGTCGTCCTGCTCGCCGCCTTCGCCGCGCTGGTCGCCCACCGCGCGGGCCGCTCCGAGCTGGTGTTCTCGGCGCTGTCGGCCAACCGTCAGCGCGCCGCCCTGATCGACCACGTCGGCACCCTCGCGCAGGACGCGCTGATCCTGCTCGACGCCGGCGCGGCCGACCTCGACCAGCTGATCGGCCGCGCCAAGTCGGCCTCGCTGAGCGCCTACTGGCACAGCACCCTGGACGCCGAGAAGGTCTGGCAGCTGGTGGACGACGCGGCCCATGTGCGCGGCGCCCGGTTCGCCCGCCAGGTGGTCGTCAATGATCTGAGTCTCACCATCCCGGCCTCCGTCGCCGCCGTCCAGCCGCCCCCGGCCGCCGATCCCGAGCTCACCGTGCTGCCCGCCCCGCTGCTGCCGGTCCGGCTGATGCTCACCGTCCTGCGGATCACCGGCAGCCTGGACTTCGCCCTGATCGCCTGCCCCCAGGTGCTCGACCCCGAGGAGGCCGAGAGCTTCGCCCGGGCGCTGCCGGCCGTGCTCGCGGCCGCCGCCGAGGGCCCGGTGCTGCTGGCCGACCTGCCCGCGGCGCTCGGTCCGCCGGGGGCCGGCCGGGGCGGTGAATGGAGGCTGGTCGACGGCTCCTGGATCGATCTCGCGGCCGTCCGCGAACTCCTGGACGCCGCGCTCGGGGACCACCGGCTCTCGGTGAGCGAGGGAACGCTGGTGGCCGAGGTGGCCGCCGTCGACCCCTCGTTCGGCCCCGCCGAGGCCCACCGCGCCGTGGTCGCCGCCCTGGCCGGGCGCGACACCGCGATGGCACCGCACCGGTACGTCGTCCGGCACACCTCGCCGGCGGGGGAGCGGACCGAGACCGGGAGCGGGCGCGACCGGGCCGTCGTCGCCCGGCTGTCGGCGCTCACCTGAACGGATGATCACGGCAGCCCGCGGGACACTCACTCCCACGGGGTGCCGTGATCGTCCCCGGCTCCCCACGGAAGGTCCGTCCAGGAGCAGCCGGAGGTCGCCCCCGAGGTGAGCCCCCACGGGCTCGGCACCTCCTCCTCGTCCCCGTCCTGCACCGGCAGCCGGTCGATCACCGCGACCAGCGCCGGCGGCAGCTGCGGGGCGAGCCCCCAGTGCACCCGCGACAGGATGTCCCGCCGTACGTCGTCCGGCAGCAGCGGCCGGTTCATCCGCAACACCCGCGGCCCGGGCGGTCGTTCGACCGTCGCCAGCTGGTCCGACCAGGCCCGCCAGTAGTCGGCGTCGTCCGTCTCGCCGAGCATCAGGTGGTGCAGGTGCAGGCAGTAGGCGGCCGTCCCGCTGCCCGAGCCCGCCGCGAAGCGCCACCAGAACTCGGCGCCCTCCTCCTTGCCGGTGGCGTACAGCAGCGCGCCGAACACCTCGGCCCCCTCCGGCTCGATCCGGCGCGCGTTCACCAGCAGGTCGAGTCCGCGCGAGGCGTCCGGCGCGCCCAGCACCAGGGCCACCACCAGGCCGAGTTCGAACGCCGCCTGCTCGTGCTCCGACGGCAGGTGGGCGGGCGCGGCGGTGAGCCTGGCCCGGCGCAGCGCCGCGACCCGCTCCGCATGGGCGCGTTCGGGCCGGGGAACGCGGAACACCGTCCGGCCGCCGTCCGCCGGTTCCGCACCGGCCGGGCCGCCGTCCGCCGGTTCCGCACCGGCCGGGGCGCCCTCCTCCGGTCTCCCCGTCACAGCTCGCCCTCGTCGTCCGGGAGTTCGCCCACCCCGAGCCGGCGGGCCAGCCGTTCCCGGGCGTGCCGGAGGTTGGAGTGCACCGTCGCCACCGGCCGCCCCAGGTACGCCGCGATCACCTTGACGTGCAGGCCGAGCAGGTACCGCAGGATCACCACGTCCCGCTGCCGGTCCGGCAGTTCGAGGATCGCCGCGTACAGCCGCACCTCGTCGGCCTCACTGTGCAGCAGCCCCTTCGCCACCTGCTTGAAGGCCCCGATCACCGCCGCGAAGGTGACCGCCTCCACCTCCACCGGCTCCTCGGCGGCCACCCAGTCCGACACGTGCCGGTTGGCCAACCGCCAGGCGTAGGCGGCCGGTTCCTCGAACCGCAGGACCTGCGGCCAGCAGCGGGCCAGGTCGGACTTCACCGCCCCGACGACCAGCTCCGCGTCGGACCGGTTGCCTATCCGGGTCAACGCGAGCGCGTGCCAGGCGGGTTCGTGCGTCTCGCAGAAGGCGGCGTAGGCGAGGCCCAGGCGGAGTTCGGGGTCGGACCGGGGAGCGCGGTCGGAGCCGGCCGCCGGCGCCGTCTCCGCTCCGTGAATGTGCGCCACGGCCGTTCCGCCCCGGAACCTGCGCGCCGGGGCACCCCTGTCGATCGTCATCGAGCCTGCTTTCCGTGGCCGTCGGCTGCTCACCCGGCCACCCGAGGGTCGGGCTGTCGGTGCCCATCCTCATTCCATCAGGCCCGTCACTCCAGGATGCAATCCGAATACAGATGGTCATCTCATGGGCGCCGTCGGTTGGTTGGAATGCTCCGAAGCTGTTCGGAACGCGACCGGTCCCGCCTATCGTGGTCAGGAGCGATCGGTCGGGAATGATCGGTCGGGAGTGGAACCGGGGGAGAGCGCGATGGGTCTCTACGACGGGGTGGACCTGCGGCTGAACGTGCCGCACTCGGCCCGGATGTACGACTACTTCCTCGGCGGCTTCACCAACTTCGCCGCCGACCGTGAGGCCGCCGGACAGGCCCTCGCCGTCGCGCCGTGGCTGCGCGCCGCCGCCCGGGTCAACCGCGCCTTCATGCAGCGCTCGACCCGGGCGCTCGCCGAGGCCGGCTTCGACCAGTTCATCGACATCGGCACCGGCATCCCCACCTCGCCCAACCTGCACGAGGTCGCCCAGGGCATCCGGCCGAACGCCCGCGTGGTCTACGCCGACAACGATCCGATCGTGCTCTCGCACGCCCAGGCCCTGCTCACCGGCACCCCCGAGGGCCGCACCGCGTACGTCGAGGCGGACGTCACCGACCCGCTCGGACTGCTCGCCGCCCCGGGCCTGCGGGAGACCCTCGACCTGTCCCGCCCGGTCGCGCTCTCCCTCAACGCCCTGCTCCACTTCGTCCCCGACACCCACGGCGCGTACGAGCTGGTCGAGCGCCTCAAATCCGCCCTCGTCCCCGGCAGCGCCCTGGTGCTGACCCACGTCAGCCCCGAGTTCGCACCCGAGGACATCGCCCGGCTGACCCGGATCTACGAGGCCGCCGGCACCGCCGCCCAGGCCCGCACCCGGTCGGAGATCGTCCGCTTCTTCGACGGCTGGACGCTCCTCGACCCGGGGCTCGTCCCCATCGCGCAGTGGCGGCCCGCGCCGGACGAGACGCCCGGGGCCGCCGAGGAGGTCTCGCTGTACGCCGCGGTGGCCGTCCGGCCGTGAACCATCGGACGACTTTCCACCGCCCGGCCCGGTCGATGCCGTGCTCCGGTGCCCGGCGCGGCCCCCGGTGGCCCCGCATCCGTCGGTGCGGGCCACCCGGGGTCGTGGAGTCCTCCCGGTGATGCCGCGCTGCCGTGCTGCCGCTCAGGGCGCACGCAGCGTCCGTCCCGGTGCTGCCGCTCGCTCCCGTCATCCCACCCGTGCGCCCCCGTTCCCCCGGGCACAGACTGGTGGGGAACCGAATACTGCCCCGCGAGGCAGGGAGAGGCATGCTGCTGGGACTCACCACCGCGTTGGCCGCGACCGTCTGCTTCGGCTTCGGGGCGGTCTTCCAGGCGCGCGGCGCGCGGTCGGCCCCGCGCGCCGACCGGGTGCGGGCGGGCCTGCTGGCCGCGCTGCTGCGGTCCTGGCAGTTCATCCTCGGCACGCTGCTGGACATCGTCGGCTTCGTGCTGAGCATCGTCGCCCTGCGCACCCTCCCGCTCTTCCTCGTCCAGGCCGTCACCAATGCCAGCCTGGCCGTCACCGCCCTGGCGGCCGTCTGGCTGCTGGGCGCCCGGCTGCGCCGGGGCGATCTCGCGGGCATCCTCGCGGTGGTCCTCGGCCTGACCCTGCTGGCGCTCGGCTCCGGCCAGGAGGGCCGTGACCACGCCGCGACCGCCTTCCACTGGGCGCTGCTCGCCACCACCGCCGCCATGGTGCTCGCCACCGTGGTCCTGGTGCGCCGGGAGGGCAACGCGGCCGCGGCCGGCCTGGGCCTGCTGGCCGGGGTCGGCTTCGGCGTGACCAGCCTGGCCGTGCGGGTCCTGGACGTCTCCGGCCCGGTCGCCGTCCTCACCGATCCCGCCGCCTACGCCCTCGCCGTCGGCGGCCTCGGCGGCTACCTCGCCTACGCCCTGGCGCTGCAGCGCGGGACGGTGACGGCCGCGACCGCCGCCGGGACGGTGACCGAGACCTTCGGTCCGGCGCTGATCGGCGTGACGGTGCTCGGGGACGCCGCCCGGCCCGGGTTCGAGTGGTGCGCGCTGACCGGCTTCGTGATCGCGGTGGGCGGCACCTTCGTGCTCTCCCGCTTCGGTGAGCTGGAGGGCGAGTCCGCCGAACTGGTGGCTCCGTACCGGGACACCGAGGCGGAGCCCGCCGTCCCGCCCCGGTAGCCCGGACGGCTCCGCCATGCGAAGGTGACTTGCCGGACGAATCGGACGGCGACACGGCCACAGAGCGGCAGGTGCCCGATGGCGGAGGAGTCCCACTCCCGACCCCGGCGGTCAGGCCCGAAGGCCCGCACGGACCCCTCGGACCCCTCGGACCCCAAGGAGCCCTCGGCCCCGAGATCCCCGGAGGGCCGGACCGCCCCGGCCGACCGCCCGGTCGCGCTGATCACCGGCGCCTCCTCCGGGATCGGCCTCGCCACCGCCACCCGCCTGGCCGACGCCGGCTGGCACACCCTGCTCTCCGGCACCGACCGCGCCCGCCTCGACGAACTCGCCGACCGCACCGGCGGCCGCGCCCTGCCCGAGGACCTGAGCAAGCCGGACGGCCCGGCCCGCCTCGCGGACGCCGCCCTGGCCGCGGCCGGCCGGGTGGACGCCCTGATCGCGAGCGCCGGCCTGGGCTGGCGCGGCCCGTACGCGCAGACGCCCTCCGACACCCTGGACCGGATGATCGAGGTCAATCTCGCCGCCCCGCTGCGCCTGGTCCGCCTGCTGCTGCCCGGCATGCTGGAACGCCGCCGCGGCCGGATCGTGCTGCTCGGCTCGATGGCCGGCCAGGTCGGCGTGCGGGACGAGTCGGGGTACGCCGCCACCAAGGGCGGGCTGACGATGTTCGCGGAGAGCCTCTGGTACGAGCTGCGCGGCACCGGGGTGGGGGTGCGCCTGGTGCTCCCGGGGGCCGTGGACACCCCGTTCTTCGACCGGCGCGGCACGCCGTACCAGCGCGACCGCCCGCGCCCGGTCCCGGCGGAGCGGGTCGCGGACGTCGTGGTCGCGACCATCACCACCGGGCGCGACCGGCTCTACATCCCGCAGTGGCTCGGCTTCCCGGCCCGCATCCACGGGGTGGCCCCGGGCGTGTTCCGCCGGATGGCCTCCCGCTTCGGGTGAGCGCCGCCCGGCGCCCGGGGGCGCTCGCCGCCGGGGCCCTCGCCGTCGCCGCCGGGGCCGAGTTCCTGCACCTCGCCCCGGCCGCCGTCCGGCTGCCGCCGCTGCGCCGCACCCTGGCACGCCGCACCGCCGGCCACGGCACCGCGCCCGGCCACGTCGCCCTGACCTTCGACGACGGCCCCGATCCGCGCAGCACCCCGTACGTCCTCGACGCGCTGGACGAACTCGGTGCGCGCGCCACCTTCTTCCTGCTCGGCGCGATGCTGGAGCGGGCCCCCGCGCTCGGCCGGGAGCTGGTGCTGCGCGGCCACGAGGTGGCCGTCCACGGCTGGCACCACCGGCGGCAGTGGTACCCGGCCCCCGGCCGCGACCTGCGCGAACTGCGCCGCGCCGCCGAGGCGGTGGCCGGACTCTGCGGCGCCCGTCCGCTCTGGTACCGCCCGCCGTACGGCGTCCTGACCGCGGGCCCGGCCCTGGCCGCCCGCCGCCTCGGCCTGCGCACGGTGCTGTGGACCGCCTGGGGCCGCGACTGGACGGCCGAGGCCACCGGCGCGTCCGTCTACGCGACCGCCCGCCCGGGCCTCACCGGCGGTGCCACCCTCCTGCTGCACGACTCCGACTGCACCTCCGCCCCCGGCTCCTGGCGCGCCACCCTCGCCGCGCTCCCCCTGATCGCCGCACACTGCCGCACCCGCCGCCTCACCCTCGGCCCCCTCCGCGACCACCGGGTGCCGCCGTTTCCCGGCGGTGGTCCTCTCGGGCTTGGGGTCCCCGGCCGGAGGTAGTCGCAGGGGAACTCGTGCGGGCGCGCTTCGTCGCTGTGCCGTGCCTTCCGGAACCGGCGGGATGGAAACGGTAGAAATCGGAGTGGAGGGCAGGGAGGGCTTGCCCTGTGTGCTCGAGGAGCAGCGGTGCAGAAGCTGGTGGATGAGTTTCACCGCAAGGGCAAAGAAGTCAACTACAAAAACCGGCAGTTGATTCTGAGTCAGGGGAGCAGCGGGGATCACGTCCTGTTGCTGACTCACGGCTTCGTGCGTGTCGTTCGGCAACTCGCCGATGGGCGCAGTAGATGGGTGGCATTCAGGGGGCCGATGAACCTGCTCGGCGAAATGTCGGTGCTGGCCGGTAAGCCGAGGAATGCCGATGTGGCGGCGATGGGGTCCTGCAGGGCGGTCAAGATGGCGTGCGAAGACTTTCTGACGTTGATTCAGAAGAGTGATGTCAACCGTGAACTGCTTCTCTGGGAGCAGGGGCTGCGGAATGAGGCCGAGCTCACGCGTTTCTGGCTCAAGGACCTTCCGTTGGATGTCAGATTGGCGCGAACTCTGCTGTACCTCGCCGGAAACGGTTCCACCACGAGGGTCGAGGGGCTGACCCGGGAGGTGCTCGCGCAAGCGGTCGGAGTCACCAGAAACGCGCTGCGCCCCGTCCTGAAACGGTTGAAGGAGGCAGGAGCCGTCATCGCCGGGCGGGAAGCCCTTGAGATCAAGGACATCTGTGCGCTGCGCGATATGGCGAAGGGCACGAGGCGCATGCGCCGTTGCGCACGTCAGATCGAATTGTGAGAAGCACCACAGGCGGCGGTTGTGCACAGTTCTGCGCATTACTCGTGAATCCTGCTGGAAATGCATGTGACCAGCTGGCCGGCATCGGGCCGGAGAAACAGCGAATTACAGGAGGCCGCATGTCGTTCCAAGAAATCCCGTCGCCGTGGTCGAAAAGCGTTCCGTTGCCCCGCTACACCGCGATGGTGGCGGTGGACGCCATGGGCTACACGAGACTCCCCTCCCTGCTCCACGCCCCGACGAGCGAGCTCGTTCCTGCCCTGGTGGACCGGGCGCTCGAATCGGCGGGGCTGGGCGGGCTCAGGCAGGACGCGTACTTCTCGGAGAACTCAGGGGACGGGGTCGCGATCGGATTCGACCCCGCTCTGCTGCCTTTGGCAATCTTTCCCTTCCTGTCGACCATGGGAGACGTGGTCGGCCAGTACAACCAGGAGGCCCGGGGGTCGCGCATCCGGCTCCGCATCAGTGCCCATGTCGGGCCCGTGGAGAATTCCGGTGAACCGGGCTGCGGAAACGGGGCGGCGCGGAACGAGCTGCACCGCTTGCTGGATTGCAGGCCGCTGCGGAAGGCTCTCATGGCTGGCGGCGCGAAAACCGATGTGGTCGCGGTCCTGTCCGATCGGGCCTACAGGGACTCGGTGCTCGGCGGATACGTCGGGTTGGCGCCGGACCAGTTCACCGAGGTACTGGCGAAGGTCGATGGAAAGGACTTCTCCCAGCGCGCCTGGATGCACGTTCCGAAGCTTTCCGGAGAATTGCTGAGGCGCGGGTTGGGCGGGAACCAGGAGGACGAACCCGATTCGTCCCCCGAGCAGAGATCCGGAGGAGCTCCAACGCCATTGGACCTGGCTGGGAGATACATCCGGCAGGACGTCAAAAACGGAATCGGAGTGGTGGGGGACGTAACCGGAGACGTGAACCACGGGAAGTCGCGGATCCCGAATCGTCGGCGAATCGATGGATGAGCGGGCGTTCGACCGGCGCCGGAATCCGGTGTCGGAGGTGCGGGCCCAGATCGCCGAGGAAAGCGTCGCGATCACGGGTCAGGTGGTCGGTGACGTGAACCTCTACAACATCACAAGTGAAACCTTCCTGCCAGCAGTCCACAGCCGAGAGCCGGAGCCGGGACCGGCGCCCATGGCGGTGTACGCGAGGATCTGCGTGGCGCTCGCCCGACTCGCGCACGCGTGCAGCAGGGCGTCCGAGTCGCTGTACCGCGGGCAGCGGACGAAAGGGGAGGCCTCATGAGTCCGGGTGGGCGATCGGAGCTGGAAGCCTCCCTCGACAGATGCGTCGAACTGCTCGACAGCGGTGCGGAGGTGCGCTTCCCGGTTTTCCCGGAGGGGGCCCGAGCGGCGTTTTCGATCCGCGAGGCGAGGGAAGCGCTGTACCAGGATCCACCTGACCAGGACGTCCGACGGGCCGTGTGGCGCGAGGCGGTACTCCGGTGCGGCGGCTGCCGGGGGGTGGAGACGGGAGTGAGCGCCGCGGACTGGAAGGCAGTCGTGACGTGGTTGGCGATTCCTGGCCTGCGGCGTGTCGTCCGGCGGGTTGCCGAGTGTTTCGGGGCCGACCGCGACGACGTCGAGGCGGAAGCGGTTCTTGCCGTGTTGTCGGCCCTGGAAACGGTGGATCCTGAAAGCCCGTCCGTCGGTGGTGACCTGCTCAGATTCTCCAGGAGCAGAGCCTGGGCCTACGGCCGAAAGTTTTCCCGGGAACTCTCCTGCGGTGATCTCGCCCATGTGGCGGCCGATCGGGGCGATCCGGGCCTTTCGGCCCGGGAACGGGCTGAGGGGACCGGAATTCCGCAGGCGCCCCAGGGCCTTGTGCATTCGGGCACGGTGGTGCCTAAGAGGCCGTCCGCGAGATTCCGGCAACGCGTCGAGGGCGAGCGCATCGGGTCGATCGCGGAACGCCTCGGTCTGCGGGAGATCGTTCTCGGCCGGCTCACGGAGGACCACGGCAGGCTGATTGCTCGACTTGTTCTTCGCTCGGAGGATCGACACCGATGACAGTGAGACCCGTTTCCTTCGCGGAGGCCTTCGAGCTTCCTCTGACCGTCGACGTGCGGACTGCGGCTCGAGCGCTCGGCGTGTGTTCCGCCACCGCGTACAAGATGATTCGTGCCGGTCGCTTCCCCTGCGCGGTGCTGCGGCTCGGGTGGCGCTACCTGATCCCGACGGCGCTCCTGCTGCGGGCTCTCGGGATCGAGGAGCGTCCGATCTATGCGGACGACGTGGCGGAAGGTGCCGATTTCGCGGCTCGATGGCAGCCGGACGCGTCCTGTCAGGAGGATATGTCGTGACGGACCGGACCAAGGGTGCGACGGACCTCCACGGCATCCGCGTGAGATGCCTCGTGATCGGCCCGATCGGTAACAGTCTGGCGCCGTTGGGGAGCGCCGCGCTGAAGGCGTACGAGAAGTACATGGAGACCTTCGAGAAGGTGGTCGACCCGGTGTGCCGCAGATACGGCATCGAACCCGTCAGGGTCGACCAGATCACCCGATCGGGAGCGATCACCGACGAGGTGCTCGAGCACCTGATGCAGGACGAGATCGCCATCGCGGACTTGAGCGGAGGGGATCCCAGCGTCATCTACGGACTGGCGCTTCGCCATGCGGCCGGTCGGCCGACGATCCAGCTCGGTGAACACGGAAGGGTGCCGTTCGACCTCCCTTCGATCCGGACTCTCCAGTTCAAGCGGACGGATGCTGGACTCGTCGATGTCCGGAAGGATCTGGAACGAGTCGTTGCAGGAGGCCTGAAGGACGGTTTCTCCGCGGCCTTGCCGCCGGGGATCCTGAAGAAGCTGCTTCCGTTCGGGGACAGTGGTGCCGCACCTCCCGCTCTGGAGGGTGACGGCTTGGCCGAGTCCGGGATCCTGGACCAGATCTCCAAGCTGGATGATCAGTTGGGGTCGTTCCTGGTCCACATGGATGCAGTGACGGGGCTGATCGAGACCATCGGGAGAGCGGCCGATACGGCGGACGCGGTGGAGCGTCGAATCGCTCGGTCGGGTGATCCAGTGGGCGCGAGAACAGCTGCTCTGTGTTCGTTCGGGAGCGCGGTGTCCTCGCCGGTGGTCGAGCTGGAGGAGGCAGCGGAGAAGCTCGCGGAAAGCGTGGCGGCAATCGACCTCAGGGTGAGGACTGTGGACTCGCTGGTCGACACCGTGCCGAAGGACGATGGCGCCCCCGAAGTCCGGAGGTTCCGTGAGGAGCTGAACGGAATGGCCGTGCGGATGAGGAAGGGGGCAGCGAAGGTGGAGGAGTTCGGTTCCGCGGCCGGCCAACGTTTCGCGGCAGGAGGCAAGAAGCTCCGAGAGCCTGCCAGGTCGGTGTCGACAGCGGTCCACCAGCTGACGGTGGCGATGGCCTGCGGCGGGAAATGGGAGCAGATGGCCTTCGGGGACGAGGGCGAGCAGCCCTGACGCCGGACCGTGGGAACGCGCTGCAAGGAGAAGCCGGCTGAGAGGTTCACCACCGATCTCGGTGCTCCGTCGCCGCCAGTCCGACTCGTTCCAGCGCCTTTGCGAAGCCCCGGCGCCACGCCTCCGGTGTGGCGCCGGCGGACGGCGCGGGCTCGGGGCGGTGGAGTGCGGCCAGGGCGTTGCGGACCACCTCGGCCGGGTGGGCGGTGGCGACGTCGGCGTGGCCGAGTTCCAGCTCGTGCTGGAGGTTGTCGCGCCCGTGCCCCTGCACCACGTCGAGGAGCAGCAGCCGCCGGCCCAGTGCCCGGGCCTCGCTGCAGGTGTCGCCCGAGCTGGTGACCACCAGGTCGGCGGCGGCCATCAGCGCGGGGACGCGGTCGGTGTGGCCGAAGGGGTGCAGCCGGGGCTCCCGGCGCGCGGCGGCCCGCAGCCGGCGCTCCAGTTCCCGGTTGCGCCCGGCCACCGCGAGGACGTGCGGCCCGGCGGCGGCCAGCGAGGCGGCGGTGCGGGCGAGCGGACCGAGCCCCCAGGAGCCGGACATCAGCAGGACGCACGCGGCGCCCGCCGGCACGCCCAGCTCCGCCCGCGCCGCGGCCCGTCGCGGCGGCCGGTAGAACGGCTGGCGCAACGGCGCCGGCACGACGGCGATGTCGGCCTCCGGCCGGTACCGCCGGACCGCGCACGCGGCGACCTCGGAGGTGACCAGGAACAGGTCCGTCCCCTCCTGCACCCAGAGCCGGTGCGGTGTCACGTCGGTGCAGAACACGAAGTGCCGGAACTCCCGCTCCGGTGCCTGCCGCAGCAGCCGGTTGACCGCCGAGGTCGCGGTGGCGAACACCGAGACCACCAGTTGCGGCCGCTGCGCCTCGATCAGCTCCCGCAGTGCCGGGACCAGCCGGCCGCGGGCCGCCGCGTCGGCGAGCAGGGCGATCCGGGCGCCGGGCCGCAGCGCCGAGAAGTGGAAGGCGTCGTACACCCCGGGCAGGTCGAGCAGCCGGCGGAACACCGCCTCCCCGGCCGCGCCCGAGCGCTGCCCGAGCAGGGCCATGGCGTCGACGGTGCGGGTGGTCCAGCCGCGTTCCCGCAGGGTGTCGGCGCAGGCCTGGGCCATCACGTCGTGGCCCTGTCCGAGCGAGCCGGAGACCAGCAGGGCGTGCGGCATCGGGCGGCCCCGTCAGGCGCCGGCGGCGGTGCCGACGGTGGCCCGGTACCAGTCCGCGTACCGCCGCACGCCGTCGGTGAAGTTGGTGCTCGGCGACCAGCCCAGCAGCCGCTTGGCCTGCGCCGAGGAGATCCGCCGCCCCGCGTAGTCGGCCTTCCGCCCGTCGATGTGCTCGATGGTGACGGGTCCCAGCAGGCCGTCCACCGTGTCGGCGATGTCCCGCACCGAGACGGCCGTCGAGCCCTCCAGCGCGAAGGTCTGGTCCTCGGCGGCGGGGGACAGGGCCCGGACGTGGGCGTCGGCGAGGTCCTCGACGTAGACGAAGTTGCGGCTCTGCCGGCCGTCCCCGGCGATGGTGATCGGCCGGCCGGCCAGCGCGGCCTGGACGAACCGGGCGACGACCAGCTCGTCCCGCATCCGGGGGCCGTACGGGATGCCGTAGCGCAGGATGGTGAAGTGCTGCCCGTAGAGCTCGCGGTAGCTGTGCACCAGCATCTCGGCGGCGAGCTTGGTGGCCACGTACAGATGGCCGCTGTGCTCCAGCTCGATCGGTACGTGCTCGTCCAACTCCTGCTCGCTGCTGTCGAGTTGCTCGTCGGTGAGGGCGGCGCCGTAGACCCAGACGGTGCTCGCCAGGACCGTGCGGCTCAGGCCGCTGCGCCGGGCGGCCTCCAGGACGGCCTCGGTGCCGTCGATGTTGGTCCGTACCGCGCGGACCGGGTCGGCGCTGACCTGCTCGACGTCGGCCATGGCGGCCAGGTGGTAGACCACCTCGCTGCCGGCCAGCGCCGCGGTGAGGGCCTTGAGGTCGAGGACGTCGAGCCGCGCGTGCTCGGCGTCCGGGTTGAGGTACTTGTCGGTGGTGTCCACCGCGAGGACGTCGTGGCCGGCCGCGATCAGGTGGTCCACGACGTGTGAGCCGATGAACCCGCAGCCCCCGGTGACGGCTATCCGCACGATCTTGCTCCCTTCGCTCCGGCTACCCGGCCAGGCGCCGGTACACCGCGGAGACGGCGTCGACCACCTGCTCCGTCTCGTCCTCGGTCATGTCGGAGTGCACCGGCAGGCAGACCTGCCGGGCGCAGACGTCCTCGGCCACGGGCAGCGGCCCGCGCCGGTACGGGGCGAACACCGGCTGGAGGTGCAGCGGCAGGTCGTAGACCTCGCCGGACAGCCGCACCGCGTGCTCCTCGGCCACCGCCCGCTTGAACTCGGCGCGGTCGACCCCGGCCGGCAGCAGCGCCACGTACTTGTAGTAGTTGCCGCGGCAGCCGGGCGGTTCGGGCACCGGGTCGAGCCCGTCCAGCCCGGCGAGCGCCGTGTCGTAGCGGCGGGCGACGGCCCGGCGGGTCTCGATGAACTCCTTCAGCCGGCGCAGGTGCACCGCGCCGATCGCGGCGTGCGGCTCGCTCATCCGCCAGGAGTAGCCGGGCTTCACGTGGTGGTTGGTGGTGAAGGAGCCCTTGCCCTGGTCGCGGTAGATCCGGGCCCCGTCACGCAGCTCGGGCGACTCGGTGAGGATCATCCCGCCCTCGCCGCTGGTGGTGACCTTGGTCGGGTAGAAGGAGAAGGCCCCGGCCAGGCCGAAGGTGCCGGCGGCGCGGCCGTTGAAGCTGCTGCCGTGGGCGTGCGCGGCGTCCTCGACCAGCGGGACGCCGCGCCGGTCGCACAGCGCCCGCAGGGCGTCGACCCGCGGGCCGACCAGCCCGCCGATGTGCACCAGGACGACGGCGGCGGTGTCCGGGGTGAGCGCCGCCTCCAGGGTCTCGGGGGAGAGCGCGAGGGTGGCCGGATCGACGTCGGCGAAGACCGGCCGCCCGCCCGCGTGCACCACCGCCCCGGCGGTCGCGTAGAACGTGACGGCGGGGACGACCACGTCGCGGCCCCGGACGTCGACGCTGCGCAGGATCACCTCCAGCGCCGCCGTGCCGCTGCTCACCGCGACGGCGTGCGAGGCGCCGTGCTCGGCGGCGAAGGCCTGCTCGAAGCGCTCGGTCCACGGACCGAGGGTCAGCGCGCCGGTGGTGAGCATCTCGGTCACCGCTTCGGCGACGGCCGCGCGGTCGCTCTCGTCGAACACGATGCGGGCGGCTGGAACGCCCATGGGCACCTCCGGCGGCGGGCTGCCGGAGCAGCACCGATCGGGTCGAATCCTCCCGAACCGCACGTCGGCGGACGGGTCAGGCACATCACGCTACTTCGCCCACCGGTCCCCGGCCCGCCGTCGCCGACCGCACGGGTGACCGGGTCTGCGGCCGTCGCAGGTCCGGGGGCTGCTTCCGGCGCAGGGCGTGCGCTCCTCCGTGCGGGGGATGGCACTACTGCGTCCGCAGTACGCAAACGGCCTGCACAGGGACGACGACGGAGCAGGGGTCGGCGATCAAGGATGGGTCATGCTGCGGGGGACCGCGTCCGCCAGGACGTCCGGTCGGCCGCGGCGCCTCCTGTTCCCGAGAACCGCATCCGAAGGAGTCCGCTCTCCCGTGGCCACGTTCCTCTACCGCCTGGGCCGATGGACCTTCGTCCGGCGCCGGCTGGTGACCTTCCTCTGGGTCGCCGTGCTGGCAGCCGTCGGAGTCCTGGCGGCCAAGGCGCCCGCCGCACCCGACGACGGCTTCGCGATGCCCGGCACGGAAGCGCAGAAGGCGTTCGACCTGATGAACGAGCGCTTCCCCGGCGGCCACGCCGACGGGGCCTCGGCGCGCCTGGTGTTCGTCGCCCCCTCCGGCCAGAAGATCACCGCCGCGCCCAACCAGCAGGCGGTCGAGCGGACGGTCGGCGAGCTCGCCGGCTCCGAGCAGGTCACCGGCGCGGTGAGCCCGTTCAAGATGCCGGGCGCCGTCTCCTCGGACGGCACCACCGCCTACGCGACGGTGAGCTACTCCGCCAAGGCCGGCGAGGTGTCCAAGACCGCCACCGACACCCTGGAGCGGGCCGCCCAGCACGGCCGGGACGCCGGGCTCAAGGTCGAGATCGGCGGCACCGCGCTGATGGCCAAGGCCGACGCCGGGGGCAGCAGCGAGGCGATCGGCATGGCGCTGTCCGCCGTCGTGCTGGTGATCACCTTCGGCTCGCTGGTCGCGGCCGGCCTGCCGCTGCTCACCGCGGTCGTCGGCGTGGGCCTCGGCATGGCGCTGATCACCGCGCTCGGCAGCACGCTCGGGCTCTCCACCACCACCGGCACCCTCGCCATGATGCTCGGCCTCGCGGTCGGCATCGACTACGCGGTGTTCATCGTCTCCCGCTACCGCGCCGAGCTCGCCGAGGGCCGCGCGCCCCAGGAGGCGGCGGGCCGGGCGGTCGGCACCGCCGGGTCCGCGGTGGTCTTCGCGGGCCTCACCGTGGTGATCGCGCTCGCCGGCCTCTCCGTGGTCGGCATCCCGATCCTGGCCAAGATGGGCATGGCCGCCGCCGGGACGGTCGTCATCGCCGTGCTGGTCGCCCTCACCCTGGTGCCCGCCCTGCTCGGCTTCCTCGGCCGCAAGGTGCTGCCGCGCAAGGCCCGCAAGGCCCGCAAGGACCGCGGCGGGGCGGCCCCGGCCGCGAAGGAGAACGGCGGAGCCCGCTGGGCCCGCTTCATCCTGCGCCGCCCGCTCGCGGTGCTGCTCGGCGGTGTGATCGGCCTCGGCGTGCTCGCGGCCCCCGCGCTCGACCTGCGGCTCGGCCTGCCGGGTGACGAGTCGAAGCCCACCTCCACCACCCAGCGACGCGCGTACGACCTGCTCTCCGAGGGCTTCGGCCCCGGCTTCAACGGCCCGCTGACGGTCATGGTGGACGTCAAGGGCGTCGCCGACCCGAAGGCCGCCGCGAACGAGGTCGCCAAGAAGGTCTCCGGGCTGCCGGGGGTCGTCGCGGTGACGCCGCCGATGTTCAACCAGGCGGGCGACACGGCCCTGCTCAACGCCGTCCCGGCGACCGGTCCGAGCGAGGCCGAGACCAAGGACATCGTGCACGCCATCCGCCACGACGCGGCCGGCCTGAAGACGGCCACCGGGGCGACGGTCCTGGTCAGCGGCACCACGGCGATGAACATCGACGTCTCGCAGAAGATGTCCGACGCGCTGCTGCCCTACCTCGCCGTGGTCGTCGGCCTTGCCGTCGTCCTGCTGATGGTGGTCTTCCGCTCGATCCTCGTGCCGCTGAAGGCGGCCCTCGGCTTCCTGCTGTCGGTGGTCGCCGCGCTCGGCGCCGTGGTCGCGGTCTTCCAGTGGGGCTGGCTGGCCGAGCTGATCGGCGTGGAGCAGACCGGCCCGGTGATGAGCATGATGCCGATCTTCATGATCGGTGTGGTCTTCGGCCTCGCCATGGACTACGAGGTGTTCCTGGTCACCCGCATCCGCGAGGGCTACGTCCACGGTGAGGAGCCCGGCGAGGCGATCGTCACCGGCTTCCGGCACAACGCCCGGGTGGTCACCGCCGCCGCGTTCATCATGATCGCCGTCTTCGCCGGCTTCATCGGGATGAGCGAGCCGATGATCAAGATGATGGGTCTGGGCCTCGCCGCGGCCGTCGCCTTCGACGCCTTCATCGTCCGGATGACCGTCGTCCCGGCCGTCCTCGCCCTGCTCGGCCGCCGCGCCTGGTGGCTGCCGCGCTGGCTCGACCGCCTGATACCGGACGTGGACGTCGAGGGCAGCAAGCTGGAGACCCCCGCCCCCGAGCAGGCCCCGGCCCGGGAGTCGGTCACCGTCTAGGGCACTGCCGCCCGGCCCCGCCCCGACACCGTGCGGGGCCGGGCCGGCGCCCTACCGCTCGGACACCGGTTCGAGCCCAACCGTTACCGTTGCTGTCGGGGGCCACCGCGCGTGCGGAGGCCCCCGCCGCGGCCCGCCGCGCCCCCGAGCGGGATCGGCGCGGCTCGAACCCAGGCTTGCCCGGTTGCGGGCGTGGCCGGCGTCCCCCCGACCGGAGAGCACGAGCATGAGCGACTTCTGGCAGCGCCTGCGCCGCGACCATCCGCGGCTGCTCGACGTCGCCGGCGGCACGGCCATGATCACGGTCACCGCCCTCGGCGCCACCATCGACCAGACCGGCGGCCGCTTCACCCCGTTCGCCGCGCCCACCTTCGTCATCGCGCTGGTCTCCGCCGTCACCGTGCTCGCCCACCGCCGCCACCCGCGTGCGGTGGTCGCCGTCACGCTGCTCTGCACGATGCTGCTCGCCATGGTCAGCCCCCGGCTCACCCCGACCCTGGCCACCCCGCTGCTGCTCGCGCTCTACTTCCTCGCCATCCGCACCGACCGCGCCACCGCGCTGCGCGCCTCGGTCGCCGCCGCCGTCCTGCTCACCGGGATCGCCCTGCTGTTCGGCCCCGGCGGGCCGGTCAGCGAACGGCTCGGCGTGCTCGCCTGGGCCCTGCTGCCCGGCGCCCTCGGCGACTCGATCCGCAACCGCCGCGCCCACCTCGCCGCCATCGAGGAGCGTGCCGAACGCGCCGAGCGCACCCGCGAGGAGGAGGCCCGTCGGCGGGTCGCGGACGAGCGGATCAGGATCGCCCGCGACCTCCACGACGTCGTCGCCCACCACATCGCCCTCGCCAACGCCCAGGCCGCCATCGCCGTCCACCTCATGGACAACCACCCCGTCCAGGCCCGGGAGGTGCTCAGCCACATCACCGACGCCACCGGCTCGGCCCTCCAGGAACTGCGCGCCACCGTCGGCCTGCTGCGCCGCGCCGAGGACCGCGCCCCGCTCGAACCCGCCCCGGGCCTCGACCGGCTGCCCGAACTGATCACCACCTTCGAGCGGGCCGGCCTGCCGATCCGGCTCTCCGTCCAGGGCGAGGCCCGCCCGCTGTCGCCCGGCGTGGACCTCACCGCCTTCCGGATCGTCCAGGAGTCGCTGACCAACGTGGCCAAGCACGCCCACGGCGCCGACGCCGAGATCACCCTCGCCTACAGCGGCAGCCGGGTCGCGGTCAGCGTCGCCAACGGCCGACCGACCGTGACCGGCCGCCGCCGCGCGGTGTCGCTGCCCCAGCACCCGCCCAGCGAGGGCGGCTTCGGCCTGATCGGCATGCGCGAGCGGGCCGGGGCGGTCGGCGGCCGGCTCAGTGCCGACCGGCGGCCCGACGGGGGCTTCCTGGTCACCGCCGAACTGCCGCTGCGCACCGGCGCCCGCGACGACGGCCCCGAGTCCGCGGGCGCCTTCACCGCCGCCGACGTCGCCCGGGCCGCCCGGGCCGCGCGCACCACCCGTACCGATCGCCCGACACCGGCCGAACGACAGGAGCACGCCGCCCGGGCGGACGGCGCGCTCCGAGAGGACAGGGACCACGCATGACCATCCGGGTACTGCTCGCCGACGACCAGGCCCTGCTGCGCGGTGCCTTCCGCCTGCTGATCGAGGCGGAGGAGGACATGGAGGTGGTCGGCGAGGCCGCCGACGGCCGGGAGGCCGTCGCGCTCGCCCGGGCCACCAAGCCCGACATCGTGCTGATGGACATCCGGATGCCCGGCGTCGACGGTCTCGGTGCCACCGCCGAGATCTGCGGCGACGAGGAGCTGTCCGGCACCCGGGTGCTCATCCTCACCACCTTCGAGATCGACGAGTACGTGGCCCAGGCGCTGCGCGCGGGCGCCGGTGGATTCCTCGGCAAGGGGGCCGACCCCAAGGAACTGCTCGCCGCCGTGCGCACCGTCGCGGCGGGCGAGGCGCTGCTCTCGCCCGCCGCCACCCGGGCCGTGATCGACCAGTTCCTGGCCCAGCCCGAGCCGGCGTCCGCCACCCCCGCGAGCGAGCGGCTGGCCGTCCTCACCGCCCGTGAGCGCGAGGTGATGTCGATGGCCGCCACCGGCCTCACCAACGAGGAGATCGCCGAGCGGATGTTCGTCAGCCCGTTCACCGTCCGCACCCACGTCCACCGGGCGATGTCCAAGCTCGACGCCCGAGACCGGGCCCAGCTCGTCGCCATCGCCTACCAGACCGGCCTGGTCCCGCCCGGCCGTCCGGTCTGAGCGTGCGGCGGGCGCGGCGGGGCCGGGGTCAGGCCGGGGACCGCCCCGCCCCCGCCCCTGCCCGCGGAGCGCGGACGCGGGGGAGCCCGAAGGCGGACATCTCCTTCTCCTCGTAGGAGAGGAAGCCCAGCGAGCGAGAGGAAGCCCAGCGAGCGGTAGAAGGCGTGGTCGCGGTCCTGCTGCCGGACAGCCTAAAGCCCAGGTCACGGCCCCCGTGGCGGTTGGCCGGGTCACCCCCGTATGTCCCTTTCGTCGGGCCGGGGGCTCGTGGCCTCGCCGCGCGTCCCGGCCGCTCCCGGCGCAGGATGGGAGACCGGGGCGGGGGAACAGCCGGGGACGGGAGGTCGGACCGTGGGCATCGCGATGGCGGACATCCGCGAGTGGCGCGGCCACGCCGTGGTCGACGAGAAGAGCCACCGCATCGGTTCGCTGGAGTCGGTCTACGTGGAGACGGCCAGCGACGAGCCGTTCTTCGCCACCGTCACGGTCGGGTTCGCCGGTCGGCGCCGCCTGGTGTTCGTCCCGCTGGAGGGTGCGGTGGCCGGCCCGGACTACCTCCGGGTGGCGTACCCGCGCAACCTCGTCAAGCAGGCGCCGGCGATCGGCACCGACGACGTGCTGCCCGCCGAGGACGAGCCCGCCGTGTTCGCGTACTACGAGCTTCCGTACGCGACCGGCGCGGGCGGGGAGCGTCGCCTGGCCCGCCGCTGAACCGCCCCCTGGCCCGCCGCCGACCCGCCGCCGACCCGCGCCCGCCCCTGCTGCCGACCCGCCGCCGACCCGCGCCCGCCCCTGCCGCCGACCCGCCGCCGACCCGCGCCCGCCCCTGCCGCCGACCCGCCGCCGACCCGCGTCCGCCCCTGCCGCCGACCCGCCGCCGACCCGCGTCCGGCGCGGGCGGGTCGGGTACGACGTTCGCCACCCGGGAATGAATACCCCGCCGGGTACACTTGTCCATCGACAGTCGATGTGAAAGGCGGCCCGACATGCAGGTGGACGAGGAGGCGGTCGGCGCGGTCCTGAACCGGCTGCGTCGCGCGCAGGGGCAGTTGGCCGGGGTGATCGCGATGATCGAGGCGGGCCGGGACTGCAAGGACGTGGTCACCCAGCTCGCCGCCGTCTCGCGCGCGCTCGACCGGGCCGGGTTCAAGATCGTCGCGAGCGGCATGCGCCAGTGCATGGCCGCCGCGGACGAGGACGCCCCGCCGATGAGCGAGGCCGAGCTGGAGAAGCTCTTCCTCGCCCTGGCCTGACCGGCGCTCCGCGCCTCAGGAGCACGGCCCGACGGGGGCCGCGGTGGACCGGTCCACCGCGGCCCCCGTCGCATGTCCGCAGGTGCGCCCACCGAAGTTCCCGCACCGCCCGACGCCCCGTCATGCTTCGTTCATGCGCCGGTCGCCGGCCTTCGGGTGAATGAGGCCGCCCGCAGTTGTACAGCCAACTGCGCGAGCTCCCTTCTCCCAGCCTCCGTGACCAGCCGTACCCGGCCCCGGCGAACCGTCCCCCGGCGGCCCGGTCCCGGGCGGCGGACAGGACAACCGTGGCCGCAGGCAGCGCCCTGACGCTCAGTTCCTCCACCAACCCCACCGAAGGCGACCGGCTCACCTTCCAGTGGACCACCGACGCCCCCGACGCCAAGAACTGGGTCGGCATCTACGACGGCGGCCGCCAGCCCGGCAACGGCGGCTCGCTGCTGTGGAAGTACACCCCGGGAACCTCGGGCGACGTCCAGCTCGACACCTCCGCGCTGACCGGCGGCCCGTACACCGCCTACCTGCTCGCCAAGGACGGCTACGGCATCCTCGCCAGGACCGAGCCGTTCTCCTTCCGCCCCAAGCCCGCCGTCGTCCGCCCGCACGCCGCCGTGGACGCGTTCACCGCCACGCCCGTCGCCCCGGGCGCCGCCGTGACGGTCCGGCTCGGCGGCCTCTGGTCCCGCCCGGCCGGCAACCCGGCCGGCTCCGCCACCTACCGCAAGGTCGGCGGCCCGGCCTGGGCCGCCGTCAGCGCCGACGGCACGCTCACCGGCACCGCCCCCGCCGCCGCCGGCAAGAACCCCGAGCCGGTGGTCGTCGGCGTCAAGGACAGCACGGGCGCCACCGACACCGTCACCGTCCTCGTCCCGGTGGTGGACCCGGCCGCACCGCTGCGCCTCAAGGCCGCCAGCTGGAACCTGCACGACGCGGGCTCGGCCCACACCGACGCGCTGGAGAAGCAGTTGCGCGTGGTCCTCGCCCAGGGCCTGGACGTGCTCGCCCTGCAGGAGACCGCGGGGGAGCGGGCCAGGACCCTGGCCGACGCCCTCGGCTGGTACGCCTACCAGAGCCCCGGCAGCGTCGGCATCCTCAGCCGCCACCCGCTCACCGACGTCACCGCCCCGACCGCCGAACTGCCCGCCGCCGCGGCCACCCTGCGACTGCCCGGAGGCCGCAGCGTCCGCTTCTGGGCCGCCCACCTGGACGAGGCGGGCTACGGCCCGTACGCCGTCCAGGACGGGCGGAGCGCCGCCGAGGTGGAGGCCGCCGAGAACGGCTCGCTGCGGCTGCGGCAGGCCAGGGCGCTGGCCGCCGCCGTCCGCACCGACATCGCCCGGCGCACCCCGGTGGTGCTGGCCGGCGCGCTCTCCTCGCCCTCGCACCGCGACTGGACGGCCGCCACCGCCGCCGCCCACCAGGGCGTCGGCGCGCTCGCCTGGCCGGTCACCACGGCCCTCCAGGGGGCGGGACTGACCGACACCTTCCGCGAGGAGTGCCCCGATCCGGTCAAGGCCCCCGGCAACACCTGGTCGCCCACCCGCAAGCGGCGCGGCGACCGTCCGGAGCCGCAGGACCGCGTCGACTACGTCCAGTACGCGGGCCCGTTGAAGCTGGTCGAGGCGCACACCCTGGTCGCCGACTGGCCGCAGCCCGAGCCCGGCTCCGCCGCCAACGAGTGGCCCTCCGACACCGCCGCCGCGGTCGCCACCTTCCGGCTCTGAGCTCCCCGGCTCCCCATCCCCCAGCTCCGAGAGGCCAGTTCGTCATGCCCGAGCTCTCCCGCCGCACCTTCGTCGGCGCCACCGCGGCCGCCGGCGCCACCGCCCTGACCGGTCTGGCGGCCACCCAGGCCGCCGCCGCCCCGGCCCCGGCCCCGGCCCCGGCCCCCGCCACCGCCGCCGGTGCCAAGCCCGCCGCCCCGCTCACCGGGACCATCAAGGACGTCAAGCACGTCGTCGTCCTGATGCAGGAGAACCGTTCCTTCGACCACTACTTCGGCACCCTGGCCGGCGTCCGCGGCTTCGGCGACAAGCAGGCGCTCCAGTTCCCGGACGGCACCGACGTCTTCCGCCAGCCCGACAGCCGGCGCAGCGACGGCGGCGCGATGCTGCCCTACCGGATGGACACCGCCAAGTACAACGCCCAGAACGCCGGCGGCCTCCCGCACGACTGGGCCACCGGCCACCAGGCCATCAACAACGGTGCGATGAACAAGTGGATCGCCGCCAAGGGCGAGCGCACCATGGGCTACTTCACCCGCGACGACATCCCCTACCAGTACGCCCTGGCCGACGCGTTCACCGTCTGCGACGCCTACTTCACCTCGCTGGCCGGCCCCACCGACCCCAACCGCCTCTACCTGTGGACCGGTACCGCCGGCCCCGGCCGGGACGGCACCACCGGCCCGTGGATCGACAACACCCCGGTCACCGACAACCCCGTCGCCGACTGGACCACCTACGCCGAGCGCCTGGAGGCGGCCGGCGTCAGCTGGCGCGTCTACCACAACCCCAGCAAGGACGACCGCACCGGCGACTACGACGACAACGCGCTCTCCTACTTCAAGCAGTTCCACGAGTTCCCGCACGACGACCCGCGGTACGTCAACGCGATGACGAAGTTCGACCCCGCCGACTTCGACCGCCACTGCAAGGACGGCACCCTGCCGACCGTCTCCTGGCTGGTCGCGCCCTACCTGTTCTCCGAGCACCCGGAGGCCGGTCCGGCCTACGGCGCCCACTGGGTCGACCAGGCCCTGCAGTCGCTGATGTCCAACCCGGAGGTCTGGCAGCACACGGTCTTCCTGGTGATGTACGACGAGAACGACGGCTACTTCGACCACATGGTCCCGCCCACCCCCGAGCCCGGCACCCCCGAGGAGTTCACCCAGGGACGGGCCATCGGCCTCGGCAACCGGGTGCCGCTCTGGGTGATCTCGCCCTGGTCGCGCGGCGGCTGGGTCAACTCCCAGGTCTTCGACCACACGTCGGTGCTGCGCTTCATGGAGCTGGTCACCGGGGTGGCCGAGCCCAACATCTCGGCCTGGCGCCGGGCCGTCTGCGGCGACCTCACCAGCTGCTTCGACTTCGCCGCCCCCGAGCACTCGATCCCGGCGCTGCCCGACACCAAGGCGCTGATGGCCAGGGCCGACGCGGGCACCAAGCTGCCCGGCGTCGCGCTGCCGGCGGTCGGCGCCCAGGCGATGCCGGTCCAGGAGCGCGGCGAACGCCCGCACCGGCCGCTTCCGTACCAGCCGTGGGCCGACGTCGAGGTGGACCGGAAGACCGGCAGGGTCACCTGCACGATGAGCAACGACGGCTCGGTGGCCTTCCCGTACACCGTCTACCCGAACATCCTGCTCCCCTTCGCCGGCACCCCGTACACCGTCGCTCCCGGAGCCACCGCCCGGTACGTCTGGGACGCCGCCGCCACCGGCGGCCGCTACGACTTCACCGTGCACGGCCCGGACGGCTTCGTCCGACGCTTCGCCGGCACCGTGGTGCGCGACGGCCAGGACGGCCAGAACGACATCGGCGTGCCGATCGTCACCGCCGACCTGCGCGGCAACCGCAGGCTCACCCTCCAGGTGGCCAACGACGGGATGACCGACGTGGCCTTCACCGCCGCGCCCAACGACTTCGCGGGCACCGCGCAGACCGTCCAGGTCAAGCCCGGCAAGCAGGCCGACCTGGCCTGGCCGCTGGACAAGCAGGGCCGCTACGACGTCGTCGTGACCGCCCACACCGGTCAGCGCTTCGTCCAGCGCTACGCGGGCTGGGTGCACTGAGCCCCGGCCGGCCCGGCCGGGGGCGCCGATCCGGTGACCCCCGGCCGTGGCTCGGCCGCCGTGCCGGAGCCCGCCGTTACCGTCGGGCGCATGCAGAAGATCACCACCTTCCTCTGGTTCGACGACCGGGCCGAAGAGGCCGCCGCCTTCTACACCACCCTGTTCCCGGACTCCCGGGTCACCAGGACCACCCGGTACGGCGAGACCGGCCCCGGCCCGGCGGGCTCGGTGATGACCGTCGAGTTCGAGCTCGCCGGCCGCGAGTACACGGCCCTCAACGGCGGTCCGGCGTTCCACTTCACCGAGGCGATCTCGCTCCAGGTGGAGTGCGAGGACCAGCAGGAGGTCGACCGGCTCTGGGCGGAGCTCACCGCGGACGGAGGTCAGCCGGGTCCGTGCGGCTGGCTCAAGGACCGCTACGGCCTCTCCTGGCAGATCACCCCCCGGGTGCTGCTCGACCTGGTCGCGGGCGAGGACCGGGCCACGGCGGACCGCGTCTTCGCGGCCATGCTGCGGATGCAGAAGATCGAGATCCAGCCGCTGCTCGACGCGGCGCAGGGGTGAGGCCGTGACCGCCTTCAGCCACCGCGGCATCACCTACCTGCGGGCCGCCCCCGAGCGGGTCTGGCACGCGCTCACCAACGCCGACGAGTCCGGCCTCTACTGGGGCCACCGCAACGTTTCCACCTGGCTGCTCGGCGCGCCCTGGGAACACCAGCGGACCGACGGATCCGGGACCGCCGACGTCATCGGCACCGTCGAGGCGGTCGACCGCCCGCACCTGCTGGTCACCACCTGGGCCGGCCCGCAGGAGCAGCACGCCGCCTTCCCCTCCCGGGTCACCTTCGAGCTCCAGGGCTGGCAGGACCTCACCCGGCTCACCGTCACCCACGTGGACCTCGCCGACGAGGCCGCCCGGGCGGACGCCGAACAGGGCTGGTCGGCGGTGCTCGCCAACCTCAAGACCTACCTGGAGACCGGCCACCCGCTGCCGCAGCAGCCCTGGCTGATGCCCTGACCGCGGCCCCCTGACCGCGGCCCGCGGCCCGCGGCGAACGGCGCCCGGCCGGGGCGTGTCCGCCACGGCGGAGCGCCCTACGCCGCCGGGCGCTCCGCCGT
>NZ_JBSHBN010000086.1:0-39571 GCF_053612025.1 Kitasatospora sp. NPDC054768 | reverse complement strand
GGCGACACCTGCGACCGTTCCGCCGTTCCGCTCCGGACCCTCAGTGGCCGTCGGCGGGGACGGTGCCGAGCCGGCCGGCCTGGAAGTCCTCCATGGCCTGCTGGAGTTCGCGGTGGCTGTTCATCACGAACGGGCCGTACCAGGCGACGGGTTCGCGGATCGGGAGGCCGCCGAGGAGGACGACCTCGAAGGTGGCGTTGCGCGAGTCCTGCTTCTCGTCGGCGCGCAGGGTGATGGAGTCGCCGTCGCCGAAGACGACGGCCTGGCCCATGTGGAACGGGCGCCGCTCGGCGCCGGCCGAGCCGCTGCCCGCGAGGCCGTAGGCGAGGGCGTTGAAGTCGGCGCGCCAGGGCAGGGTGATCTGGGCGCCGGGGCTGATCGACGCGTGGATCATGGTGATCGGGGTGTGGGTGGTGCCGGGGCCCTGGTGGCCGTCGAGCTCGCCCGCGATGACCCGGAGCAGCGCGCCGCCGTCCTCGGTGCTGAGCAGCTTGACGCTGCCGCCGCGGATGTCCTGGTACTTCGGGGCGATCATCTTGTCCGAGGCGGGCAGGTTCACCCACAGCTGGAGGCCGTGGAAGAGGCCGCCGGACATCACCAGCGACTCCGGCGGGCTCTCGATGTGCAGCAGGCCGGAGCCGGCCGTCATCCACTGGGTGTCGCCGTCGGTGATGGTGCCGCCGCCGCCGTGCGAGTCCTGGTGGATGAACGTTCCGTCGATGATGTAGGTGACGGTCTCGAAGCCGCGGTGCGGGTGCCAGGGGGTGCCCTTGGGCTCGCCGGCCGCGTAGTCCACCTCGCCCATCTGGTCCATCATGATGAACGGGTCGAGGTACTTGGTGTTGATCTTGGCGAAGGCGCGGCGGACGGGGAAGCCCTCGCCTTCGAAGCCCTCGGGGGCGGTCGCCACGGTGAGGACCGGCCGTGCGCTCGTGACGGCGGGGTCCGGCGTGGTGACGCGCGGGAGGGTCAGCGGGTTGTCGACGGTCACGGCGGGCATGTCGGCCTCCTTCGGGGGGTGTCTGGCCTACGTGCACGAGGTTAGTTCAATTCTCAACAACAAGCAAGTTGAAAATTGAACTATGTAGAGACGGAGGAGCGGGGGCTCCTCTTCCAGGATGGGTCAGCCGTACATCCGGCGCATCGTGAAGTCGACCATCTGCTCGACGGCCTTGGCGTCGAACACCATCCGGTGCTCGCCCTCCATGTCCAGCGCGAAGCCGTAGCCGGTCGGCAGCAGGTCCAGGACCTCGGCGCCGGTCACGGTGAAGTGCTTGGACTCCTTGCCCGCGTAGCGGCGCAGCTCCTTCAGCGAGCTGAACATGGGGATCACCGGCGTCGGGGTGTTGTGCAGCGCCAGGAAGCCGGGGCGGTCGCCGCGGGGGCAGTGCACCTTCGAGGTGATGAAGATCGCCTGGAAGTCCTCGACCGCCATCGAGCCGGTGGTGAAGGCCCGCACGGCGTCCGCGAGTGAGGGCGGCGACGGTTCGGGGTACAGGGACTGCTGGGGGGCCTGCGACTGCCCGCCGTAGGCGTCGGGTCCGGGCATGCCGTTCATGCCCTGCTGCGGTCCCGCCTGCTGCTGGTAGGGGTCGCCCGGGTATGTGTTCTGGTCATATCCGTACACACGGACAGGCTAGCGGGAGCGCACCCTCTTGTGCTGGCATCGATCCTGACAAGGAGTGGTCGCCCCGACTGTGGGACGTGACCACGTTCATAGCGGATTCACCGGCGGGGGCTTGCCCAAGTTACCGCTGGGTAGCATCATGATGCCTACTGGTGGGTACGGGACGCCGGAACGCGGCGGTCTCCCGGAAGCGACGAACCGGAGATAACGGCCATGGGTCACTACAAGTCCAACCTGCGGGACGTGGAGTTCAACCTCTTCGAGGTGTTCGGCCGCGAGCAGGTGTACGGCACCGGACCGTTCGCGGACATGGACGTCGAGACCGCGAAGAACATCCTCAGCGAGATCGCACGCCTCGCCGAGAACGACCTCGCGGCGTCCTTCGCCGACACCGACCGCAACCCGCCGGTGTTCGACCCGGAGACCAACACCGCGCCGGTCCCGGCCGCCTTCAAGAAGAGCTACCAGACCTTCATGGACGCCGAGTGGTGGCGTCTGGGCATCCCGGAGTCGATCGGTGGCCAGGTCACCCCGAACTCGCTGATCTGGGCCTTCGCCGAGCAGATCCTGGGCTCCAACCCGGCCATCTGGATGTACTCCTCCGGCCCGGCCTTCGCCGGCGTCATCGCCGAGGAGGGCACCGAGGAGCAGCTTGAGATCGCCAAGCGGATGACCGACCGCCTGTGGGGCTCCACCATGGTCCTCACCGAGCCCGACGCGGGCTCCGACGTGGGCGCCGGCCGCACCAAGGCGATCCAGCAGGAGGACGGCTCCTGGCACATCGAGGGCGTGAAGCGCTTCATCACCTCGGGCGAGCACGACATGTCCGAGAACATCATCCACATGGTGCTGGCCCGCCCCGAGGGCGGCAAGCCGGGCACCAAGGGCCTGGGCCTGTTCATCGTCCCCAAGTTCGACTTCGACTGGGAGACCGGCGAGCTGGGCGAGCGCAACGGCGCCTACGCCACCAACGTCGAGCACAAGATGGGCCTCAAGGCCTCGAACACCTGCGAGATGACCTTCGGTGCCAAGCACCCGGCCAAGGGCTGGCTGCTCGGCGAGAAGGTCGACGGCATCCGCCAGATGTTCAAGATCATCGAGTTCGCCCGCATGATGGTCGGCACGAAGGCCATCGCCACCCTCTCCACCGGCTACCTGAACGCCCTGGAGTACGCCAAGGAGCGCGTGCAGGGCGCCGACATATCGCAGTTCCTGGACAAGACCGCCCCGCGCGTCACCATCACCCACCACCCGGACGTGCGCCGCTCGCTGCTGACCCAGAAGGCCTACGCCGAGGGCATGCGCGCGCTGGTCCTGTTCACCGCGTCCACCCAGGACGACATGATGGCCGCCAAGCTGCGCGGCGAGCGCGACGAGGCCGCCGAGCGCCTCAACGACCTGCTGCTGCCGATCGTCAAGGGCTACGGCTCGGAGAAGTCCTACGAGCAGCTCGCCCAGTCGCTCCAGACCTTCGGCGGCTCCGGGTACCTCCAGGAGTACCCGATCGAGCAGTACATCCGGGACGCCAAGATCGACACCCTGTACGAGGGCACCACGGCGATCCAGGGCCAGGACTTCTTCTTCCGCAAGATCGTCAAGGACGGCGGCCAGGCGCTCACCGCGCTGAACGAGCAGATCCAGAAGTTCATCGGCTCCGCCGAGGGCGGCGACGCCCTGGCCGCCGAGCGCGACCTGCTCGCCAAGGCCGCGGGCGACCTGGAGGCCATCGTCGGCAAGCTGATCGCCGACCTGACCTCGGTCGAGCAGGACGTCAAGAACATGTACAAGGTGGGCCTCAACACCACCCGCCTGCTGATGGTCTCCGGTGACGTCGTGGTCGGCTGGCTGCTGCTGCGCCAGGCCGCGGTGGCCCTGGCCAAGCTGGAGGCCGGCGCCTCGGAGAAGGACGTCCCCTTCTACCAGGGCAAGGTCGCGGCGGCCCGCTTCTTCGCCAAGAACGTCCTGCCGACCGTCGCCCCGCAGCGACTGATCGCCGAGGGCATCGACAACGAGATCATGGAGCTGGCGGAGGAGGCCTTCTAGGTCACCCGTCCCGGGGCCACCCGCCACCGCCCTTCCCGGGGCGCGCCGTGCGGGACGCCTCCCGGCATTCGAACCGCCTGACACACCCTCGCACCGAAGGGCCCGGCTGCCACCGGGCCCTTCGGTGTGTCCGCGGCCGCGGTCCGGAGGACGGAAACCACCGGCCGCGCGGGCCGGTTCGCGGCTGAGGCGTTCCGAATGCCGTGTCCGTGTACGGGCATATGCTCAGGTGCGAAGTCGACTCCCCATCCGGCTTCGGCCCTCACTCGACCCAGGAGCAGTATGTCGACCGCCGCCCGCCAGGCATTTTTCGACCGGACGCACAGCGACGACCTGATCGCGTTCCTCGGTACCTCGCCCTCGCCGTACCACGCGGTGGCGAGCGCCGCGGAGCGGCTGGAGAAGGCGGGCTTCCGGCAGGTCGCCGAGACGGACGCGTGGGACGACGCGGCCGGCGGGCGCTACCTGATCCGCGGGGGCGCGCTGATCGCCTGGTACCTGCCGCAGGGGGCGGGCCCCGAGACCCCGTTCCGGATCGTCGGCACCCACACCGACTCGCCCAACCTGCGGGTCAAGCCCGTCCCGGACACCGGTTCCGAGGGCTGGCGGCAGGTCGCGGTGGAGATCTACGGCGGCGTCCCGCTGAACACCTGGCTGGACCGCGACCTCGGCCTCTCCGGCCGGCTCGCGCTCAAGGACGGCACCGTCCGGCTGGTCCAGCTGGACGAGCCGCTGCTGCGCGTCCCGCAGCTCGCCATCCACCTGGACCGCCAGGTCAACGAGGGCATGAAGCTCGACAAGCAGCGCCACCTCACCCCGATCTGGGGCCTCGGCCCGGTCGACGAGGGCGCGCTGATCTCCTACGTCGCCGGGCGGGCCGGTCTGGCCGCCGCCGACGTGGTCGGCTGGGACCTCATGACCCACGACGTCCAGCCCGCCTCCTACCTGGGCCGCGACCGCGAGCTGCTGGCCGCCCCGCGCCTGGACAACCTGCTCTCGGTGCACGCGGCCACCGCCGCGCTCGCCGCCGTCGCCACCGCCGACGGCGCCGCCGACCTGCCGTACATCCCGGTGCTGGCCGCCTTCGACCACGAGGAGACCGGCAGCGAGTCCGACACCGGCGCGCAGAGCCCCCTGCTCGGCAACGTCATGGACCGGACGATCCACGCGCGCGGCGGCACCACCGAGGACCGGGCCCGGGCGCTCGCCGGCACCGTCTGCCTCTCCTCGGACATGGGCCACGCCGTCCACCCGAACTACAGCGAGCGGCACGAGCCGGGCCACCACCCGATGCCGAACGGCGGGCCGATCCTCAAGGTCAACGTCAACAACCGCTACGCGACCGACGGCGTCGGCCGGGCGGTGTTCGCGGCCGCCTGCGAGAAGGCCGGCGTGCCGTGGCAGAGCTTCGTCTCCAACAACGCCATGCCCTGCGGGACGACGATCGGCCCGATCACGGCGGCGCGACTGGGCATCAGGACGGTGGACTGCGGTATCGCGGCGCTCTCCATGCACTCGGCGCGCGAGCTGTGCGGGGCGGAGGACCCGTACCTGCTGGCGAGCGCGCTCAAGGCCTTCCTGGAGGGCTGAGAACGGCGGCGAGCGGGGCCCGGCGGTCGTCCGCCGGGCCCCTTCGCGTCGTCCCGCGCCGTTCAGTGGCGCCGCGCGTCGTCCCGCGTCGTCCGGCGTTACTCCATCCCGGCGAGGACCAGCGGCAGGCGGCGGGCGCCGTCGGCCACCAGCGTCACCGGCACGCCCCAGTCCTGCTGGTGCACGTGGCAGGCCGGGTACTCGATCTCCGGGTCGTCGTCGCAGGAGGCGGCCATCGCCGAGACGTGCAGCACGCCCTCGGTGACCTCGGCGGAGAGCACCAGTTCACGGGAGAGGTCGGTGTCCGCGCCCGCGCCGGAGAGCAGCAGCTCGGGCGGGGTCGCGCTGACCAGCAGCCGGGTGGAGGGGCCGTAGCGCTCGTCCAGCTTCTGGCCGTTCGGCGCCTCGAAGACCACGTCCAGCCGGAAGGCGCCCGGGGCGACCTCGGTGGCCGCGCGCCGGGTGCGGTGCGCCACCGACTCGACCTGCACCGCCTCCTCCGGCAGCCGCAGCCTGGTCAGCCGGTGCCGGGCCGACTCGACCACCACGATGTCCCCGTCCACCAGGACCGCCCCGGAGGGCTCGCGCAGGTCGGTGGCCAGGGTGCTGACCTCGCCGCTCGCCGGGTCGTAGCGGCGCAGCGCGTGGTTGTAGGTGTCGGCGACGGCCACCGAGCCGTCCGGCAGCACGGTGACGCCCAGCGGGTGCTGGAACAGTGCCTGACCGGCCGCGCCGTCGCGGTGGCCGAAGTCGAACAGGCCGCTGCCGACGGCGGTGCGGACCGCCTTTGTTTCACGTGAAACCCAGCGCAGCGAGGAGGTCTCGGAGTCGGCGACCCAGAGCCGCTCGCCGTCCGCCGACACCGCGAGGCCGGACGACTGGGCGAACCAGGCCTCGGCGGCGGGTCCGTCCACCAGGCCCTCGTTGGTGGTGCCGGCCGCGACCGCGACGGTGCCGGCGGCCGGGTCGTACGACCACAGCTGGTGCACGCCCGCCATCGCGATCCACACCCGGCCGTCGAACCAGGCGACGTCCCACGGCGAGGAGAGGTCCACCTCGCGGGCCGGGCCCTCGGTGGCCGAGCCCTGCCACCACTGGCGGCCGGTGCCGGCCAGGGTGGTCACCCGGCCGTCGGCGAGGCGGACACCGCGCAGGGCGTGGTTGACGGTGTCGGCCACGACCACGTCGTAGTCGTACGGGTGGCCCTCGGGAAGCAGCGCGAGGCCCTGCGGCTCGCTGAACCGCGGGCCGGCGCCGTCCGCGCCGTCGCCGTCCACCAGGCCGCGCTGCCCGTCGCCGATCCGGCGCACCACCGTCTCGCCGTCCTCGGCCAGCTCGACCAGCGAGTGGTGGCCGGAGTCGGCGACCAGGAAGTGGCCGTTCGGCAGCCGGACCGCCTTGCCGGGGAACTTGAGGTCCCCGGCGCTCGGCTCCGGCGCCACGTACGGGCCGTCGCCGCGGCGCAGCGTGCCCTTCGCGGCGTGCTCGGCCTCCAGCTCCTCGACCAGCCGGGCAAGCGCGTGGGCGTGGCCCTCGCCGGCGTGCTGGGCGACCACGTAGCCCTCCGGGTCGATCACCACCAGCGTCGGCCAGGCCCGGACGGCGTACTGCTTCCAGGTCACCAGCGCCGGGTCGTCCAGCACCGGGTGGTGCACCTCGTAGCGGGCGACGGCGTCGACGACCGCCTGGTGGTCGGCCTCGTGCACGAACTTCGGCGAGTGCACCCCGACGATCACCACGGTGTCGCGGTGCTTCTCCTCCAGCTCCCGCAGCTCGTCCAGGACGTGCAGACAGTTGATGCAGCAGAAGGTCCAGAAGTCTAGTACGACACACTTACCTCGCAGGTCGGCAAGCTTGAGTTCCTTGCCGCCTGTGTTGAGCCATCCACCGGCGCCGACCAGCTCGGGGGCGCGGACACGTGCACGAGAAGCCATGCCCCAATCAAACCCCACGTCACCCGTCCGCATTCCGGGCGTGCCGGTTCAGGTGGCTGCTGCGCGGGCAGCGCTGGTCTCCACGATCTCGCGCGCGACCAGGAGCGGAGTGTCCGCCCAACCGAGCAGAGCCTTCGTGATGGCGACCGCCGGAACGATGCTCGTTCCGCGCGCGACCAGCAGGGTCTGCACCGCGTCCATGCCCTCGCTCGCAAGGACGGGACGACACTCCTCGACCAGCGCGGTCCACTGCTCGGCCACCTCGGGGCGCAGCCCGGCGACGTCTTCGAACATGGCCTTCCTCCCGTTCCGAGGGCATGGCCTCGAAGGGCCGCGTTCGGCTCAACGTGAGTGACCATGTCCAACACGTGGATCTTTTCAAGCCCTGCGCCGAGACGTTGTTGGTTTTCCGTGGGCGGGAGTCGAGAGCCGATCACAGATGATGCTGCACCCGGCCCCGTCCCGGAACTGACAGCGGCGGCCAGGGTTCTCGGTGCTTCTCGTCGGGTTAGCCGAGGTAAGGGGAAGTCCTCTGCTCCAGGAAGTGCTGGAGCCGTAGCTGCTGGGTGTGGTGCAACGGCAAGCCGGCGATCTCCTCGGGGAGGACGAAGCGGAGGTCGGTGGACTCGTCGGAGATGCGCAGCGTGCCGCCTGTCATCCGGGCGGTGAAGCAGACGTTGAACTGCTGCCTCACCTCGCCGTCCGAGTAGGCGATGACGTGACGCGGGTCGGTGTACGTGCCGACCAGGCCGGTGATTTCGACTTCCAGACCGGTCTCCTCGAAGACCTCCCGCACGGCCGTGCCTGGCAGCGACTCGCCCAGATCCATCGTCCCGCCGGGCAGGGCGTACAGGCCGTTGTCTACCCGTCGTTGGAGCAGGATGCGCCCGGCGTCGTCCGTCACGACGGCGGATGCAGCGACCACCAGTCGGTTGGGCTTGGGGGCGTTGGGATCGTCGTAGTACTCGGTCCGTGCCACGGATCAGCTCTCCTCGACCGGTCGGGCGGTGTTCCACACCGCATCGAAGCTCGAAGCGTAGGTGCCGAAGAGCGTTCCCGCACTTGTCCGTCGAAGGTGCCAGATCGGCGCTCCGAAGGCGTTCACGCCCCATACGTGGGCGTTCACCAACAACTGGTCGTCGGCCCGGTAGAGGCTGTTGTAGAGCGTGGTGCCGTGGGTCCGGATCTCGATGCCGGGCGTGCCGAGGAGCGGCCGGTAGTGCATGAGGGCGAGCCTGCACCGGGATTCGATGCCGTGGCCGAATTTCTCTTCCTCTCCGCGCTGCCTCACGTTCTCACTGTCGGGGTCGCCGATGGCGATCCGGACCGCACAGCCCTCGGCGGCGCGCTCCCGAAGGAGATCGTTGAGCCGTGGGTAGGCCTCGTGGAGGAACACAGCGGCGTAGACCAGCACGTCGATGCGATCAGTGGCCTTCTCCAGCAAGTCCACGATGACGGACACCGGTAGGTCGGCCCGCTGCTCGTACAGGGCTACCAGCTCGGGGCTTATCGCTCGCGCGGCTCGTGGCTGCCGCAGGCTCGGCCACAGTGCGAACATGTCTTCTCCCAGCGCTTCGGCGGCCAGGCGGGCCGTCCTCAACCGGGGCGTCCGGTTCTGATTGGCCCAGCGCTCAACCGACTTGGTGTCGACGCCGGCCTTGTCCGCCAAGGCGGCGCACGTCCAACCACCCGACGCCATAACGGCTTTCAGCCTCTCGTTGGGCATCTCGTCTGTCTCCCCGCAAGGCCCGGACTCCTGTAAGGACGTTGTACCGCGTGAGGGACGTTCTGAAGTGTCCTTTGCGCGAGGTTTCACCGTCCCGGGCGCTGTCAGACCTTGGTGACAGATCAACGGGAGGAGGCCTATGAGGGCGAAGGACAGGGGCACGCGGACGTTCTCCGAGCAGAAGGCGGCGCATAGCGGGGCGTTGGCGTCCTTCCACGTTCTTAGCGACCGCAATGCCGAGGCGTCGGCCCGGATGGTTGACCAAGGGGTTCCTGGCGTTTCGGCGGTGTCCCATGGCGGGCGTTAGCCGCATGGCGCTGGTCGGGCGCATCCTGCCGATCACGGCCAGCACTGCCCCGGACGCCGGCAAGTGCCCCGGGTGTGAACTCTTCGATGGCATGGCAGCGCAGTACCCCGACAACCCGACGATCCTGCGCAAGGTCGCCAAGTGGCGCGCCCAGCACCTGGATGACGGGGAATGTCTGGCGGTGCGCGATGACGGGTGACGTCCATGAGGACCCTCAGACCCTCATGGAGGGCCCTTGTGGGGATGCTGCGCCCGTGGACCCGTTCGGCTGGATGAGGTCCCACCCGTGGCCTCCTGCGCGGTCCGCTGGACTTCGACCGGTCCTCTCTCCGGAGGAGTTCAGCGAAGCGCCGTTGACGCCCGAGGAACGCGACCGGCGGGCGGCTCTGCTCGCCAGACTGCGGGAAGCCAATCACCCGTGGCGCTGACGTGCCCTACAGACCCCCGTCCCGGCTGCCTGGGGAAGGTTCCGGCCGGGACGGGTTCCAGTGACGGCAGCGACAGAGAAGCAAGGCTCCATGGGGACCCCGGAGCGTGCGCGGCTGGAGACTACCTCGGGAAGATCGAGCGACAGTTCATCCCGCAGGATCTCCCGTCGTCACTGCCGGTCACGCACCTGCTGCCAGAGCGCCCGGTGTTCGTGCGGGCGGTGGGTGCGGTGTCGAATCTCGGGGCCGTCCTTCCCAAGCCGAAGCGAGAGGCCGTTCGATCGCTACCATTCTCCACAACAGGACGATGGAAGCATGATGCAAGTGCACAATCCGGGGGGATGGCTTGGCCGCTCAAGGAGATCAGGAACTTGGCCCTGTTGAGCTGCAGCTTGAACAGAGCAGGTCCATCCTGGAGATCGAACATAATCTCCATGCGGCCAGAATCAATCGATTTCGCCATCTCTCCGTATACTCGGCAGCCCCTATTCTCACTCTCCTTATTTTTATTGGGAATGTCGCACTCTGGGGTCGCGTCGACCTTGCGAGAATCAATGTTGCCTGCATCCCCATAGACATCGCCCTCATCATGATGGCGCTCAATTTGGCGGACAGTCACGATCTGTCGCCATGGAGTTTGAAATATATCGCAGAGCAGAAGTTGGAGCTGGAGCTAGCGCACGAGCGGAAGAGGCTGCTGGCTGTTCAGCTGAACCTCGACCCGCCTTCGCGAAGGCATATCTACAAGGAAAGCGTCCACGGGTCCATCGAGCGGTATCAGCGGAGCGGAACTCGATATCGCGCCATTCACAACGCATTCCAGAGTGTAATCATCGTCGGATCACTGACCACGTCAACAGTCGCTGCCCTCGGTGATTCGATCCCCAGGGGGCAGCTATTTACAGTGGCCGCGAGCTTCTCCGTCGGAATCTCAGCCGGATTTACTGGCTATTTTAAGTATCGCGAGAGGAGCTTCTACCTGCAGCAGACAGCCGATTCACTTGAGGAAGAGCTCAATGCGGTAAATCTCAAAATCGGACGATACCGCTCTATCGCGACAGACGAAGAGGCGATTGCTGAATTCACCGAAAGGGCTGAGATCTTGCAGAACGAACAGCGTAAACGTCAGCAACAGCTTGACCAGCCGGCGCAAGGCGCCTCTCCTGGCGAATAAATCTGCCGGTAGGGGTGTGCGGGCTAGATTTCCCGCTGCTTTAAACGCCCTTAGAGGCGCCTCCAGGGCCCATTTCTCGATTCTTTGAGAATCTGATTCCCTTGAGAAATTGGATAGTTGGCCATCTGGGGCGGGAAAACGGCATCACACCCAGCGCGTACGTTTCGAGCTGGAGCCGGGATCGCGAGACGATAACATGCTGAACTTCCGCAGCACTCCCACCATATACACCCGGACACAGGGAGAGCCACTAACCCGCAGCAAGTATGGCCCCGCCCGTTTCCTTGTCGCCCCCGGGTTGGAACGTCAGTGGTGCTTAAGTTTGGAAGTACAGTTGAGTGCTGTCGATCGATCAGATTCTTGGGAATTCATTCCTCCAGCGTATCCGAGGTATGTTCGCGCAACTCCGTCCAACGGGCGATCCAGCGAGTCAAGCGGCCGGTACTGTTCTCTGCGGCTACATATTCACCAGTTGGGAGAATTGCCAGTCCGCATTCCTTTGTGATGAGCTTTAGGTGTCGCCCGTAAGATGCGACAAGATGAGTCTCCAGTAGGCGATCACGCACGCTATCGTATTCAGTTCCGCGAGACTCTAGCCATGACAATATTTCAGAGTCATCGGCGTGGACCTCCATTCCTTGGCATAGCCGCACAAGCAAAGCAAATTCCTCCTCTCCGATAAAGCTCGGGCTCCACTGTTCAGTGACTGGAATCTTGTTGAGCTCTTCTTTGTTGATCTCATGCACTCTTGCTTGCCAGCCACTTCTTCCATCGACATGGACGGCGCGGAAGCTCAGTAGGCCCCTGCCGACCTCCATCTCAAGATCCTCCCCCCAGAGTTGGTGGCCAAATCCATACATTTCATCTAGTCGCGTCCATATAAATTCCAGCAGTAGCCGTAGGGGGTTTTCTGGTGTCGAGAAGTAGAACGGCCACCAGCCGTCGACCAGAGGCGCCATGAATGGCCGACCATTGGTCTTCACGAGAGAATAGCCACCTGAGATGATCAGCTGAGGAAAATCTGTCGGACCGAAGCCAATATTTCCAATATTCTCCTCAAGGTACTCCACCATTGAGGATCTGAAGTTTTGCTCGCTCTTGAACCCATGCATCCCAAGGATGACTCGGATTGCGGAAACCTGCTCCAAGGCAAGGGCATTAAGTATGGCCTCCTCTGCATATGAGAGGGTGGCAATCCCATCTGCTCCCCAGGCGGCCCGCCCGGTCATCTCGGCAAACGTTCTGATTGAGGGGCCCATGCTTCGATTTGGGTCGTCTAGCTCCTCATTGCCTTGATAATAAGGGTGCTCGATTGCGCTGACCGTCTTAAGCTGGGAAAATGCGTCGCGAAGCTCGGCCGAGTGAAGATTTTTCTTCACCTCGATGACGGCAATGATGTCTTTCACGTGCCATACGTAAGTTTCACTGTATGGCAGCCGTTCCCCCTCTCCCTTCACTACCATGCAGTCCATTTGACCAGAAAGGCGACCATCGTCATCGCAGGCAAATCCGGTCACTACTCGCAGCCCCAGGCCATCCGGAAGGGCGCGATTCAATATGCTCGAAGAAAGTCCCTCGTACATGTCCCCAATCGTCGGGGCGTGCTTTATGGGCACCTGATCAAGTTTGGGCAACTCCTTGCGGAGAATTTCTGAAAGAAGATCTGCGGCCGTGCGAATCACCGAACCTCGCCCCAATTCTTGTCCTTCGCATGATTCTTGATGGCTCATCATAGATGAAAGTATTGAGGCAATTATGGCGTTCGCGGAAACGATCTTGCACGTGGTTGGCTGACTGGACTGTCCGTGGCAGCGACACGGGGGCGGGCGGTGATACACATCGAGTATCACTTCGATTGGGCCCCGAGGGCTGTCAAGACTAGGGGCGGGCAGGTTTGATCACGCCTATGCGTACGGGCCTACTGGTCAAATCGGTGGTACGCCACTCCTATCCGAGGTGGCGGTACAAGGTCGCGCGGCTTACCCCCAATGCCCTGGCGATCGCGGTCACGCTCTCCCCTTTGGCTCGGCGGGCACGGGCAGCGGCGAGCTTGTCGGCGTCCAGGGCGTTCGGCCGACCACCGATGCGGCCCTGCGCCTTGGCGGCGTCCAGGCCGGCCCGGGTGCGGTCTTTGATCAGGCTCCGCTCGAACTCCGCCATCGCGCCGACCACTTGGAGCATGAGCCGTCCGTCGGGGGTGTTCGGGTCGATGCTCGCCAGCGCACCCGTCAGAACTTTGAAGCCGATGCCCCGGGTCGACAGGGTATCCACCATCGTTACCAGGTCGATCAATGAGCGGGCGAAGCGGTCCAACTTCCATACGTACAGGGTGTCGCCGGGACGGAGGTAGTCCAGGACCGCAGACAGCTCCGGGCGGTCGGTGTTCTTCGCGCTGGCCTTGTCGGTGAAGATCCGATCGCAGCCCGCTTCGGTGAGCGCGTCGTGTTGGAACTGCGCCTCCTGGTCGTCGGTGGAGACTCGGGCGTAGCCGATCAGGTGGCCGGTGGTCTTGGTCGTCGCCATGCCTCAAGCGTCTCAGAACTCGTCTCATAACACCACGGGCTCAGAGAAGGTTTTGAGACGGGTTTTGAACGCGAGGACAGGGTCGTTGCATCCTGTCGGCGAGGCGTCTCACAAACCATCGTTTCTGAGACGACCCGCAAAGGTGACCCAACGTCACGACGACCAGCGCGGGCGCCTCCGCGCAAATGCCCTGATCAGCCACGCGAGAGTTTTCTCTCCCTCCCGGTTCCGGCCAGGAGCGAAGGGGGGTGCCCGCCTGGGGAGGTCAGCGCTCGGCCAGCAGTGGCGGAGTCCACTCATCCAAGAGCTGATCCTTCTTCGACGCATTGCACAGCACGCACACCACGCGCAGGTTGGCGACCGTCGACAGCCCGCCCCGCGATATGGGGCGCAGGTGGTCAATCACGCCTCCCTCGGGCAGCTCAGCCGCACAGTGAAAACAGCCGGCGTCCCCGTGTGCTTCACGTACGTGACGTTGCAACGTCACGCGACGGGCGACCGTGCGCTGTACCTTCTGACATGTGCGGCACACCCCGTCACGAAACTTGAGGATCACCGGCTTGCCGCAACGACGACACGGCACAGGATCGGGCTTGGTCCGGGCGCGCTTGCGTACATGCTCAGCAGTGCGACGACACTGATCCGAGCAGTAGAGCCGGTCAGGGCCGCTCGGTGACAACCCCACGGGCTTCGAGCACTTCGGCCCCTGGCAAGGCTTCTGGGCGCCCGTCTGCCGCCTCTGCTCCGAGAGCTTGCGGCGCTCCGCCCGCCGGGACTCGTCCACCTCCCCAGCGCACCGCACGCAATACAGCGCCCACGCATCACGACCATGCGGCTCATCACAGCGATGACACCGTGGAGCACCCGCAGCAGCGCGCACCGCCTCACGCGCACGGCGGGCAGCAACCTGCAACCGTGCCGACTCGACACACAACCTCGCACCGCACGTTGCACGGTCGGGCCGGGGGCGTGGACCCCCACACTCCGAACAAGTGGCGCGCGACTCTTCGAGGGCCGCCAAACGAACCCCTCCCATCCCATTTTGTTGATCATGAAGCGCTGCGACGGGAGTGCCGAAGGCCAGTAACCGCAAGGGCGAGACCTGACTCCGGCGTCGGGGGTAAAGAAGCAAAGGAGAACAATCCAGACCCCTCCCCACCAACATCGTTTCGCCACTCACCCGACGAAACTGCAACCGAAGCCCGAGAGCATCCACGACCCTAGGTGCGGCCACTGACAGGATCACCGCAGGTCACACACGCTGCCAGGAAAGCCGATCTGCCTGCCACCAGGTTTTCGGGCGACATGCCACGAACGGTGGTCAGCCAGGCTTGGCGCAGCAGGAGGCTACACACGGCGAACGGGCTCGGCGGCCGTCAGTCGAGCCGCTACACGCTCGGCAGAAGGCATGAAGAGGCCCCGCCCAGCCAAAGAGGGGGCCGGACGGGGCTGTAGGGGCCGCTACGGGGAGGCTGGGGGCTATTCCTTGATCTCGGCCCACTTGATGCGGACGCGCTGCTCTGGGACGAAGCGCTTCCCTCGTTCGCCCTTGCTGATGAACACGCCGTCTATGGCCAGGGACAGGCGGTCCCGCTTCTGGTCCTGCGTCGAAGCCTGCCAGGCGGGGAGTAGCAACTCGCTGTCCAGGAGCGGGGAGATGTCGACGGCCGGGAGCGGAAGGGCGGTGAGATCGGCGCGCAGGCCGTCGATACGGCTCTGGAGCCGGGCGGCGAGGCGTTCGTAGCGTTCGAGGGCGCCGGGGCGGTCGAACTCGCCCCGGACGTAGCGGGCATCCTCCAGGTCAGCCAACCGGGCTTCCTGGTCAGTGATTTCGGAGGTAATCGCGTCCCGCTTGGCGAAGGTCTCGGGGTCGGTCCGCTTCACCCACCGGTCGGCGATTGCCACCAACAGGGGGTCGTCCAGATCCAGTGTGGGGAGCAGCGAGAGGAACCACTCGGACACGTACTCGTCCACGCGGTCGGCCATGGCGCTCGCACCGGGGCACTGGTTGCCCGCTCGGCGAGCCATGCACTGGTAGCTGTTGCCGACCTTGTGCATCCGACGACCGCACCCGGGCACGTCGCAGAACACCAGGCTGGTGAGCAGTGCCGTGCCGTTCGGCTTCGGCATCCGCTTGCCTGCGTGGGTACGGGTCCGGGATTCGAGCTGCCGGATGATCTGGTCGCGCTCGCCGACCGTGATGATTCCCTCGCCGATGCTGACCGTGCCCAGCGTCTCGGGGTCTCGGTAGGGGAACACCCGGCTCGTGAACTTCCGGCTGCCGTCCTCGGCTTCGATGGTCTCGGTCTCCGGCATGAGACCGGCGAAGGCGGGCGACTTGACCAGGTTCATGATGCTCGCGGCGTTCCACTGGCCACCCCGGGCCGAGGGGATGTCGTACTCGTTGAGCAGCTGTGCGATTTGCACGAGGGACTTGCCGGCCAGCGCGTCATCCGCGATCAGCCGCGCGTAGACGGCCGTCTCGGGGTCGTGCGTCAGCTTCTTCGTGGCGGGGTCGACCAGCAGCCCGTACGGTGGCTGTCCGCCGATCCACTGCCCCTGTCGGCGCAGGTGCCGCTTCGCGTGGGCCACGCGGGTGCCGAGGTTCTTCGACTCGGAGCGGGCGAGTTCGGCGAGCATGGCAACGACCATGCGGGCCGAGTCGTTCGAGGTGTCGAGACCGTCCACGACGGAGACCAGACGGCCGCCCGCCTTCTCGATGTCGTCCAGGACCTTGCCGACCTGGCCGATGCCCTTGCGGGAGAGCCGGTCCAGCTTCCAGACGATCAGGGTTCCGACGACTCCCGCAGTCACAGAGGCAAGGGCGGAGTCAAAGCCCTTGCGCTCAACGTCCTTGAAGCCGGATCGGCCTCGGTCGATGTGGACCTTGCGGACCGTCAGTCCGTTGCGCTCGGCCCATGCGCGGCAGTCGGCTTCCTGGCGTTCGATCGCCGTCTTGCCGTCCCGGTCCAAGGACAGCCGAAGGTACAGGTCACACAGGGTGTGGTGGTGCACGTACGCCCCCTCTGGAGATCCCTACATTGTGTAGGACTTCCAGAAGTCCAGGATGGTGATCTTGCCCCGGAAGTCGGCGAGCGCGAGCTCCTTGCCGCCGGTGTTCAGCCAACCGCCTGCCCCGACCAGCTCGGGGGCGCGTACACGTGCACGAGATGCCATGCGTCAATCAAACCGCACGCCGGGTGCCCGCATTCCGGGCGTGCCGGGTGAGGTCGGACTGCCAGCGGGTCTCGCCGTCCTGGGTGCGGGTGGTGGGGCGCAGGCCGAGGGCGCGGGCGACGGCGGCGGAGGCGTGGTGGTCGGGGTGGATGTGGGCGGCGGCGGTGGTGACGCCGGCGTCGGCGAGGTGGGCGAGCAGGGTGCGGGCGGCCTCGGTGGCCAGGCCGCGGCGCTGCCAGGGGGTGCCGACCACCCAGGCGACCTCGGCCTCGGAGGCGTCGGGGCGGACGGTGGCCTGCACGTAGCCGGTGAGGGCGCCGTCGGCGCGCAGCCGCAGCACCCAGTTGCCCCAGGCCTCGGCCGGGTCGGGGGAGCCGGCGGCGAGCCGGGCGCAGCGGGCGCGCTGCTCCTCGACGGTGGCCGGGCGGCCGCCGGTGAAGGCGTGCAGGGCCGGGTCGGCGAGCGCGGCCGCCAGCTCCTCGGCGTGCCCGGGGGCGATCGGCAGCAGGTCGAGGCGCTCGCTGCGCAGCTCGGCGGTGGTGAGGCCGCTGGTGAGGCTGTTGGTGAGGTCGTTGGTGAGGTCGGGGTGCATGGCGGTATTGAAGGGGACCGGGGGCCGCCGTGCGACGGGGTTTTCGGCCGGTGCTCCGTGGCGGTGCTTCTCCGCGGCCGGGCGCTCGGGGTCGAATGGGGCGACGTCACCACGGAGGAGGTCGCACGGTGCGGTATCTGGTCAGGGAGAAGCTGTTCGCGGTCGGCGAGGACTACTGGATCGAGGACGACCGGGGGCACAAGGCGTTCCTGGTGGACGGCAAGGTCCTGCGGCTGCGGGACACCTTCGAGCTGAAGGACGCGCACGGGCGGGTGGTCGCGGTGGTGAGGGAGAAGATGCTCACCGTCCGCGACGCGATGAGGATCGAGGACGCCGACGGCGAGGTGGTCGCCACCGTCCGGGAGAAGCTGTTCACCCCGTTCCGGGACAAGTACCTGGTGGAGCTGGCCTCCGGCGGCGAGCTGAAGATCCACGGCAACCTGATCGACAAGGACTACCGGGTCGAGAACCAGCACGGCGACGAGCTGGCCCGGATCAGCCGCAAGTGGTTCCGGATCCGGGACACCTACGGGGTGGAGATCGCCGACGGCGCGGACGCCGGTCTGCTGCTGGCCGTCGCGGCCTGCGTCGACCACCTGGTGCAGGAGGAGGACTGACCCGTCCCCGGTTTCCCGGTCCCCGGTCCGCCCTCACCCGGGTGGGGTATCTTTTGCCAACCCTTGACCAGGCCGGTCGGGGGCCCCGACCGGCACGGTCGGGGGGACGGCATGAGCGGACCGGGGGCTGGAACCACGATGAACGACATCCTGCACGGGCTCGGTGCGGCGGCGGCCTACGGCACCCTCGGCGTGGTGCTGCTGCTCCTCGGCATCGGCCTGGTCGACCTGCTGACGCCCGGCAAGCTCGGCCGGCAGATCTGGGTCGAGCGCAACCGCAACGCCGCCGTCCTGCTCAGCTCCGCCCTGCTCGGCATCGGCGGCATCGTCTTCACCGCGATCATGTACACCTATGCCGACTTCGGCAAGGGCCTGGTGTCGACGGCCTGCTACGGCCTGCTCGGGCTGGTGCTGATGGCCGTCGCGTTCTGGCTGGTGGACCTGCTGACGCCGGGCAGGCTCGGCGAGATCCTGGTCGATCCGGAGCCGCACCCGGCGGTGTGGGTGTCCGCGGCCTGCAACATCGCGGTGGCGGCGGTGGTGTCGGCCGCGATCGCGTAGGCCCGGGCCGCGCTGCGCCGGGCCGCGCTACGCCGGGCCGCGCTACGCCGGGCGGGGCGCCTCGCCCAGGACGTGCTCCCGCCCCCAGTCCCCCAGCGGCCCCAGCGCCGTGTTGAGGCGGTGCCCCGCCCCGGTCAGCGCGTACTCGACCCGGGGCGGCACCTCGTCGTACGCCTCCCGGTGCACGATGCCGTGCGCCTCCATCTCGCGCAGGTGCGCGGCCAGCACCTTCTCGGTGATCCCCGGCAGCAGCCGGCGCAGCTCGCCGAAGCGGCAGTGCGGGCGTTCGCCCAGGGCCCAGAGGATCGACACCTTCCACTTGCCGCCGATCACGTCCATCGCGGCGTCGGTCCCGCAGACGTGCGCCCCAGGCCTCGACACGATCGCCATGCCCACCCCTTCCGGCCCCTGCCAGCTCGATGCTCACCCCAGGGTAACCACCCACTTCGAAGTGCGTACTTGATCGTTTCCAGGGCCGGCGCGGAGGCTGACTGCCATGGCAACCAACCCCGTTGAGAACACCCCCAGGACCCCGCTCACCCTGCTCGGCCTCGGCGCGATGGGCACCGCGCTGGCCGAGGCCTGGCTCGCCGCCGGGCACCCGCTGACCGTCTGGAACCGCACCGCCGCCCGTGCCGACGGACTCGCCGCCCGGGGCGCCACCGTCGCCGCCACCGTCGCGCGGGCCGTCGCCGCGAACCGGCTGGTCGTCGTCTGCCTGCTCGACGACGCCTCCGTGCCGGCGGCGCTGGACGGCGTCGACCTGACCGGCAAGGACCTGGTCAACCTGGTCACCAGCACTCCCGGGCAGGCCCGTGCCCGGGCCGCCTGGGCCGAGGAGCGCGGCGCCCGCTACCTGGACGGCGGGATCATGGCCGTCCCGCCGATGATCGGCGTCCCGGCGGCCGGGGCGTACGTGTTCTACAGCGGCTCGTCCGAGCTGTTCGAGGAGCACGGGGGCGCCCTCGCCGTCCCGGCCGGTACCCGCTACGTGGGCGCCGACGCCGGGTACGCGGCGCTGCACGACGTGGCGCTGCTCAGCGGGATGTACGGGATGTTCGCCGGGATCGCGCACGCCTTCGCGCTGGTCCGCGGCGAGGCCGTGGCGCCGAGCGGGCTGGCGCCGCTGCTGGGCGACTGGCTGGCCGCGATGTCCGGCTCGGTGGCCAGGACGGCGGCGCAGCTGGAGAGCGGCGACTACGCCACGGACGTGGTGTCCAACCTGGCGATGCAGGTGGCCGGCAAGGAGACGCTGCTGCGCACCGCCGAGGAGCAGCGGGTGAGCGCCGAACTCCTCGAACCGTACTTTCGGTTGATGGAGCGCCGACTGGAGGTCGGTGGCGGTGGGGAGGACCTGACCGGGGTCGTCGACCTGCTGCGACGGTGAGGGCCGGCCGGTAACGTACCGGCATGGCAGACCTCGAAGAACGCGCCACCGTCGTCGCGTCCGAACCAGGGCAGGCCGGGGCGGGGGTGGTCGTCAGACCGCGCCGCGCCGACGACCTCGCCGACTGCGTCCGGGTGCTGGGCGACGTCCACACCGTCGACGGCTATCCCGCCGACTGGCCCGACCGCCCCGCCGCCTGGCTGACCCCGGACGGCCTGCTCGCCGCCTGGATCGCCGAGTCGGACGGCCGGCTCGGCGGGCACGTCGGCCTGGCCCGCAGCGCCCCGGGCGACCTCGCCCCCGTCCTGTGGAGCGGGCGCACCGGCGGCCGCCCGGAGCTCACCGCCGTGATCGGCCGGCTCTACGTCGCCCCCGAGGCGCGTGGCCGCCTCGTCGGCGCCCGGCTGCTGGCCTGCGCCGTGGCGCACGCGCGGGCGCTCGGCCTGCACCCCGTGCTCGACGTGCTCGCCACCGACACCGCCGCCGTGGCCCTCTACCGCCGCCTCGGCTGGACCCACCTCGGCGGCGGCGACCAGCGGTGGGCCTCCGGACGCACCGTCACCGTCCACTGCTTCGCCGCCCCGAGGGGGTGAGTTCCGGCCCGCCCGGCCGTCGTGGCCGGGCGGGCGGAGGCCGGAAAGGCGGGAGGAGACGGGGAGGGGGAGGGGCGGGGGTTCAGGCCGCGGGGCGGTCGGACACCGGGCGGCGGCGCAGGGCCGGGGTGGTGAGGGCCGGGGGCTGCCAGACGCCGTCGGCCCGGTAGAGGTCGGTGCCGGGCGGGACGATGGTGTCGATGCGGTCGAGGGTGGCGTCGTCCAGGACCAGGTCGGCGGCCTTGAGGGCCGATTCGAGCTGCACCGCGGTGCGCGGGCCGATGATCACCGACGTGACGGCCGGGTGGGCCGCCGGGAAGGCGGTGGCCAGCTCGGGGAGGGTGCGGCCGAGCTCCTCGGCGAGGGCGGTGAGGGCCTCGACGGCCTCCAGTTTGGCCGCCGTGGTGGGCAGCTCCGGGTCGAAGCGGTGCGGGTGGAGGGCGGCCCGGCCCCGGGTGAGGTCGATCGGGCGGTCCTTGCGGTAGCGGCCGGTCAGGAAGCCACCGGCGAGCGGGCCCCAGGTCAGCGCGCCCATGCCCAGCCGCTGGACGACGGGCAGCACGTCGCGCTCCACGCCCCGGGCGAGCAGCGAGTACGGCGGCTGCTCGGTGCGGAAGCGCTGCAGGCCGCGGCGCTCGGCGACGTGGTGGGCGTCCACGATCTGCTCGGCGGGGAAGGTGGAGCAGCCGAAGGCGCGGATCTTGCCCGCCCGGACGAGGTCGCCGAGGACGGAGAGGGTTTCCTCGATGTCGGTGGTGTGGTCCGGTCGGTGGACCTGGTACAGGTCGATCCACTCGGTCCGCAGCCGACGCAGGCTCTCCTCGACCTCGCGGACGATCCAGCGCCGCGAGTTGCCGCCCCGGTTGTGGCCCTCGCCCATCGGGAAGTGCACCTTGGTGGCGAGCACGATCTCGTCGCGGTCGCCACGGGCGGCCAGTGCCTTGCCGACGATCTCCTCGGACTCGCCGGCCGAGTACATGTCCGCGGTGTCGATGAAGTTGATGCCCCGGTCGACCGCGGTGCCGATCATCCGGGCGCAGTCGTCGTGGTCGGAGTTGCCGACGGAGCCGAACATCATGGTGCCGAGGCAGTAGGTGCTCACCTCGATGCCGGTGCCGCCGAGAACGCGGTAGCGCATGGCCATTCCCCCTGGTTGGCGATCAGTTGCGTCTCAGAGACTAGGAGTTGGAGTGCGCTCCAGCGCAAACGCGGCTCGGCTCCCTCGGGTGGGGGAGCCGGATCACCGCACCGGGGGAGGAGCGGCGGGGGCGGCGCGGGCGAGCCTGTCGGCATGGTGAGGAACGGGTGGGCGGTGACCGGCTGGGGCCTCGGGTACGCCGGGTTCGGGCTGGGGTGCGCGCTGGGCGGGACGCGGCTGCTGGGGGCGGACTGGCCGGGGTGGGTGGTGGCCGCCGTGGGGGTCGCCTCGGCGGCCGCCGGCGTGGCGGTGGTGCGGCGAAAGCCGGTGCGGGGGCTGTGGTGGCTGCTGTGGCTGGTGTGCGGGGCGGCCGCGGTCGGAGCCTGGGGCCTGCTGATGGACCTGGTGACGCTGCTGTTCGGCCAGCGGGTGGACAGCGTCCCCGACACGGTGGAGCGCACCCTGGCGGCGGTGGGGGCGGTGCTGCTGGCCCGCACCGCCCCCGGGCTGCGGCCCGGGGCCCGCGGCGGCCCGGGCGGCCGGGCCGAACGGGTGGCGCCGGCTCCCGCTGCGGCCCCGCCGATCGTCCAACTCGCCGCCTGGGCAGGCACGCTGGCGTTCGTTCCGTACGTGCTGATGAAGTTGCTCTGGGCGTTCGGCGGCAGCTTCGCCGGGATCAGCGGCGACCAGATGTACGCGAGCTACGTGCGCAACGGCTCCTCCGGGCTCTGGCTCGCCCTGGAGCGCCGGGGCCTCGACGGCACCGTGCTGCTGGCGCTGCTCGGGGTGTTCCTGCTCTGGGGACTGGTCCGCCCGTGGGGGCAGGTCTTCCCGCGCTGGACCCTGCCGCTGCGCGGCCGCCGGGTGCCGCGCTGGCTGCCGCTCACCCCGGCCCTGCTGGGCGCGGCTTCGCTGGCGCCGTACGGGGTGGTCGGGATCGGCTACCTGACGCTGTGCACCGCCGGGGTGACGCGGATCAGGCTGGGGGAGTTCGCCAGTGAGCAGAGCGCGCTGGAGATCTCCTGGGTCGGGATGTGCGGGTTCGCCGGGTACGGGGTCGCGCTGGCGGTGGCCGCCCGGTCGTACTGGCGGCGGACGAGGGGGTGACCTCGCAGCGGTTTGCTGAGACGGCAACAAAGCTTGCCGATGTTGTAGGGCGGGCCGCAGCCTGGCGGTGGAGGTGAGCGCCATGGGCGAGACGGCAGGGACGGCAGGAACGGTCAGGACGACAGGAACGACCGGGATACCCGGGACGACCGGGATCGGGGAACGCGAGCGCTACGACGTGGTGGTGGTCGGCGCCGGAGCGGCGGGGCTGAACGCCGCGCTGGTGCTGGGCCGGGCCCGTCGCCGGGTCGCCGTGGTGGACGCCGGCGAGCCGCGCAACGCACCCGCCGCCCACCTGCACGGCTACCTGAGCCGGGACGGCATGCCCCCGGCGGCGCTGCTGGCGGTCGGGCGGGAGGAGGTCGCCCGGTACGGAGTGGACCTGATCGACGCCCGGGTCGAGCACATCGAGTCCGCCGAGCACAGCGATCACATCGAGTCCGCCGAGCCGGCCGGGTCCCCCGGGTCGGGCTTCGTGGTCCACCTGGCCGGCGAGCCGGTGCTGCACGCGCGCCGGGTGGTCGTCGCCACCGGGCTGCGGGACGGGCTGCCGGAGCTGCCGGGCCTGGTCGAGCGGTGGGGCCACGACGTGCTGCACTGCCCGTACTGCCACGCCTGGGAGGTCCGCGACCGCCCGCTCGGGGTGCTCGGCACCGGCCCGGGGGCGGTCAATCAGGCGCTGCTGCTGCGGCAGTGGTCGGCGGACGTGGTGCTGCTCGCGCACACCCTGACGCTGACGGACGCCGAGCGGGAACGGCTCGCGGCCCGGGACGTCCGGGTGGTCGAGGGCCGGATCGTCCGCCTGGTGTCCGACGACGGGCGGCTGCGCGGCGTCGAACTCGCCACCGGGCAGGTGGTGCCGCGCGAGGCGGTGTTCGTCTTCCCGCGGCCGGTGCCCCGGGACGCGCTGCTCTTCGGCCTCGACTGCGCCCGGGACGACAACGGCTGGGTCACCACCGACCGGACCGGCCGCACCAGCCTCCCCGGCGTCTGGGCGGTCGGCAACGTCGCCGACCCGCGGGCCCAGGTGGTCACCGCCGCCGGGATGGGCGCGGCGGCGGCCTTCGCGCTCGACCACGACCTCGTGGCGGAGGAGCTCGACCGGGCGGTGCGGAGGTACCGCGCGTCCGGCGCCGCCCTGCCCGCCTGAGCGGGAAGCTTTCGTCAACCCACCCACGATCGGAGAATCCGGATGTCAGCGCAGCAGCAGCACGGCCACTCCCACGGGCACGGCCACTCCCACTCCCATGGGCACTCCCACGGCCACGGGCACGTTCCCGCCGCCGACCTCGACTGGGACGCGCTCGCCGCGCACCTGGAGCTGGAGGCCGACCTGCGGGCCGGCGCCGTCACCGAGGCCGGGCGGTGGCTGCTCGGCCTGCACGGGGAGGGCGAGGTGCGGCGGGTCCTCGACGTCGGCAGCGGCCCCGGGGTCATCGCCGGACTGCTGGCGGAGGTCTTCCCGGCGGCCGAGGTGGTGGCGGTCGACCAGTCGGCCGCCCTGCTGGAGCGCGCCCGGACCCGCTCCGGCGGTCGGCTCGGCACCCAACAGGCAGACCTGCCCGAGGAGTTCGGCAAGCTCGGCGAGGCCGACCTGATCTGGTCCGGCAACGCCGTCCACCACCTGGGCGACCAGCAGGCCGCGCTCACCTCGCTCGCCGCGGTGCTGCGGCCCGGCGGTCTGCTCGCCGTCGCGGAGAGCGGCCTGCCGGCGCGCTACCTGCCGCGCGACTTCGGCCTCGGCCGGCCCGGCTTCCAGGCCCGGATGGACGCCGCCCACGAGGACGGCTTCAGCGCCATGCGGGCCGAACTGCCCGGCAGCACCCAGGAGATCGAGGACTGGCCGGCCATGCTGCGGCGGGCCGGACTGACCCCGACCGGCACCCGCACCTTCCTGGTCGACCACCCCGCCCCGCTCGCCGGGCCCGTCCGCGGCTACCTGCACACCCAGTTGACCCGGCGCCACGACCAGCTCGCCGAGCAGCTCGACGCCGAGGACCGGGCCACCCTGGAGGCCCTGCTCGCCGAGGACGCCCCTACCGGCATCCTGCACCGTCCGGACGCCTTCTACCTCTCCGCGATGACCGTCCACACGGCCCGCCGGGACTGATCCGGCGGCCGCGGGTGCTCGACCGTACGGACGGCGGCCGTCGGTCCTCGGCCGTACGGTCCGCGGCGTCAGCCCGCGAGGAAAGCGGCCACCGTGCGGGTGAAGGCGGCCGGGTCGTCGAGCCACGGGTAGTGTCCGGCGCCGGGCTGGACGGCGGCACGGGCGTGACGGAACAGCGCTGCCGCGGCGCGGACCGCCCCGGGCCGCGGGTCGGGGTCGTACTCGCCGGCCAACAGCAGTGTCGGCACCGGGAGTTCGGCGACGGCGGCGCGGACGGCGGCGGGCCGGAAGCCGCCGCCGTGGTACGCCGCGGCGGCCTCCGGGTGGCTCTGGACGGCGCAGTCGGCCTCGTGGGCGCGGGCGGTGGCGTTCCAGTCGCCGTGGAAGAGCGGCGCCACGGCGTCGGGGTCGGCGGCGCCGCCGGCGAAGGCGGCGCGGACGGCGGCCCGGGCGGCCGGGTACCACTCCTCGTCGGCGAGGCCGCGGGCCTCGGCCGCCTCGCGGTAGTCGTCCTCGGTGACGGTGCCGCCGAGGATCCGGAGGCTGGGCGTGACCAGCACCAGCCGGCCGGTGCGCCCGGGGTGCCGCAGCGCGTACAGGGTGGCGAGCGAGCAGCCGGCGGAGTGGGCGAGGAGGTCGGCCCGGTCGAGCCCGAGGTGCGCCCGGAACGCCTCGACGTCGGCCACCTGCCGGTCGACCCGGTAGCCCGCCGGGTCGGCCGGGCGTGCCGATCGGCCCGTGCCGCGCAGGTCGAGGACGTGCAGGGCGCGGTGTGCGGCGAGGCCGCCGAGGTCGCCGAGGTACGCGGCGTCGCGCATCGGGCCGCCGGCGAGGACGAGCAGCGGCTCGCCCTCGCCGAGGACGCGGTAGCCGAGCGGAGTGCCGTCGGGGCCGGTGAAGGTCGTCATCGAAGGATCGTGGCAACCTCCGACCGGCCGGGGCAACGGGAAATCGGCCGGGCGCCGCCGCGAGGCCGTTCACACCGGTCAGCCCGCCGAGCCGCCGAAGCGCGCCGTCCAGGCCGCCAGGTCCTCGTCCGTGATCTTGGCGAACAGTACCGGCGGCACCGTGAACGCCGTCCCGGCCGGCACCAGGTCCAGTGCCCGCGCCTCCTGCGGGGCGATCCAGTCCCGGGTGGCGGCCGGGGAGTCCTCGGGCAGCGCGAAGGCCCCGCGCATCGCCGCCGCGGTGGCCGGGATGAACGGTTCGGAGACCACCGCGTACAGGTGGATCAGGTTCATCGCGGTGCGCAGGGTCAGCGCCGCCGCCTCCGGGTCGGTCTTCACCTGCAGCCAGGGCGCCTTCTCGTCCAGGTACGCGTTGCCGGCGCTCCACAGCGCGCGCAGGGCCTGCGCCGCCTTGCGGAAGCTGAGCGCGTCCAACTGGGCCTCGTACTCGGCGAGCAGCGCGGCGACCTGCTCGCCGAGGCGCTGCTCGGCCCGGCCCGGCGCGTGCCCGCCCGGGACGTCGTCGCCGAAGCGCTTGCGGCTGAAGGAGAGCACCCGGTTGACGAAGTTGCCGAGGGTGTCGGCGAGGTCCTTGTTGACCACCGAGGCGAACAGGTCCCAGGTGAAGCTGGAGTCGTCCGACTCGGGCGCGTGCGCCATCAGGAAGTAGCGCCAGTAGTCGGCGGGCAGCAGCTCCAGCGCGACGTCGGTGAAGACGCCGCGCTTCTGGCTGGTGGAGAACTTCCCGCCGTAGTACGTCAGCCAGTTGAAGGCCTTGACGTAGTCGACCTTCTTCCACGGACGGCGCGAGCCGAGCAGCGTGGCCGGGAACATCACGGTGTGGAACGGGACGTTGTCCTTGGCCATGAACTCGGTGTAGCGGACGGTCTCGTCGACCTCGTACCACCAGGACTTCCAGTCCCGCAGCTGCCCGGCCGGGGCCGCGTCCGCCCATTCCTTGGTGGCGCCGATGTACTCGATCGGGGCGTCGAACCAGACGTAGAACACCTTGCCCTCGGCGGCCAGTTCGGGCCACACGTCGGCGGGCACCGGGACGCCCCACTCCAGGTCGCGGGTGATCGAGCGGTCCTGGAGGCCCTCGGTCAGCCACTTGCGGGCGATCGAGGAGGCCAGCACCGGCCAGTCGTCGGCGTGGGCGGCGACCCAGTCCTCGACCTCCTCGGTGAGCTTGGACTGGAGCAGGAACAGGTGGCGGGTCTCCCGGACCTCCAGGTCGGAGCTGCCGCTGATCGCCGAGCGCGGCTCCAGCAGGTCGGTCGGGTCGAGCACCCGGGTGCAGTTCTCGCACTGGTCGCCGCGGGCCTTGTCGTAGCCGCAGTGCGGGCAGGTGCCGACGATGTAGCGGTCCGGCAGGAAGCGGCCGTCGGCGTTGGAGTACACCTGGCGGATCGCGCGCTCCTCGATGAAGCCGTTGCGCTGCAGCTCGCGGGCGATCTCCTGGGTGATCTCCCGGTTCTGCGGCGAGGAGCTGCGGCCGAAGTGGTCGAAGGAGAGCCCGAAGCCCTCGTACACCGCCCGCTGCGCGTCGTGTGCCCGGGCGCAGAACTCCGCGACGGGCAACCCGGCTTCCTGGGCGGCCAGTTCGGCGGGCGTGCCGTGCTCGTCGGTGGCGCAGATGAACAGCACCTCGTGCCCTCGTCGGCGCAGGTACCGGGCGTGGACGTCCGCCGGGAGCATGGACCCGACCATGTTGCCCAGGTGCTTGATCCCGTTGATGTACGGAAGGGCGCTGGTGATCAGGTGCCGAGCCATCCTCGGATGCTCCGATTTCTCCCGCACGCGCACCCCACCCGGAGTGCCGTGTCAGGCGCAGGGGTCCACTGTGGGCTGCAAGCCTAGGGCAAGCGGAGGGCCCTGGCGCACGCGGCGGGCCGGGGCGGACGGCACTTCCGGAGCGGGTCGGACCGCACGTCCGGAGCGGGATGGACCGCACGTCCGGAGCGGGATGGACCGTGCTTCCGGGCCGGGGCGGACGGCATTTCCGGGGCGGCGTGGACGGCACGTCCGGGCCGGGCGTCACGGCCGGGTGAAGTCGCCGTACCGGTCGAACTCCCCGGACTTCACCCCGCGGACGAAGGCGGCCCACTTGCGGGGGGTGGTCTGCACGACGACCTCGGGCCGGTCGGACTCTCGGATCTCCACCAGCTCGCCCGCCGATCTGACCTCGACGCAGTCGGTGCTCTCGCCGCTGGCCGAGGCCTTGCGCCAGGTACTCATGCGAAGTCTTTCAGCAAGGCCCGGATGAAGTCCCGGGACTCGTCCGGCCCGAGCGCGATGGCCGCGGTCTCCTCCTTGATCCGGCGGTAGGAGGCCAATTCGGCCTGGGTGTGCACGAATTTCGGCCCGTGGGAGAGATCGATCTGGACGGTGTCGAGTTCCGGGACGGGTCCGCGGGCGAGGTACAGGCTCTCTCCGGAGCCGGTGTAGGTGGGCACGCTGAACGGGATCACCCGGATCTCCACACCGGGCCGTTCGGAATTCTCCAACAGGCTCCGCAACTGGTCGCGCAGTACTTCCGGACCGCCGAACTGCATGCGCAGCGCGGACTCGTGCAGGAATGCGCTGTACGGCTTCGGGTGGTCGACGAAGATCTGCTGGCGCCGAATCCGGAATGCCTTCCGGACGTCGGCCTCCTGCCGGTACTGCGGGGGGAGCCGCTCGAACACCGCGGCGGCGTACTCCGGGGTCTGCAGCAGTCCGGGGATGAAGGTGCTGTTCAGGATGGAGAGGGAGGAGGCGTGGTGCTCCATCTCCGCGATGTCGATGATCGCGTTCGGCAGCCGGCCGCGGTAGCCGTCCCACCAGTACTTGCGCCGGTCCTGAGTCATCGTCAGCAGTGCGTCCAGGTAGGGACCGTCCGCGCATCCGCAGGTGAGTGCCCAGATCCGGAGCCGCTCGGCGCTGATGCCCGACTTCCCGTTCTCCATCTGGGAGATCTTGGGCAGGTCGGTGCCGATGGTGGCGGCCAGGCTCTTGGGCGTGACGCCCACGAGCTCGCGCATCCTGCGCAACTCGATCCCGAGGCGCTGCTGGCGCACGGTCGGCGACAAGCGGGGTGGCATGACTCTCTTCTCCGGGTCGCGGCTGGCGTCGATGCTTCCGGTGAAGTGTGCCGCGCGTGCCGGGCCCTAGCTACCGAAATGGGGGATACCCCACGATGGAGTGAACGTCGTTCCGCTCGGTAGCAACTCTGGCACCTTGACCCTATGGTCATCCGTGTCACTCGCTGACTTGTTGCCGCCTAAACAGTCGTCAAACAGTCGTCAATCGGCCGTAATGACACATCAGATGCATGGTCGCGGCGCCCGAAATCATCGACCGGAGACAGCCATGCCCCTCCCCTCTGTACTCGGCCTTCCCCATCGGCCCCACCGGCCCCACCCGTCCCGGCGCATTTCCGCATCCCGGTGAATGCGCTTCTCGTCGCCGGATTGTCGGCGCTCCTGCTCGCCGTCCTGTTCGTCGGCTGGCTGGTCTGGCTGGTGAACGTCAAGCCCTCCGAACTCCGCGCGGTGAAACGCGAGTTGGCGGCCAGCCATGCCGCCGCGGGGGACCGGAAGTAGCCGCCGCGGCCGGCCGGGGCGCGGCTCAGCCCCGGGAGAGCCGTTCCGTCAGCCGGGACTCGGCCGCCGGCCACTCGTCGGCGAGCATCGAGAAGTAGACGCTGTCCCGCCAGCTGCCGTCGGGGCGCAGCCGGTGGCGGCGCAGGGTCCCCTCGTACAGGGCGCCGAGGCGCAGGACCGCGGCGCGGGAGCGCTCGTTGCGGGCGTCGGTCTTCCAGAAGACCCGGCCCATGCCGAGGTCCTCGAAGGCGTGGCGCAGGAGCAGCAGCTTGGCCTCGGTGTTGACCGCCGTGCGCCAGACCGAGCGGGCGTACCAGGTGCCGCCGATCTCCACGGACTCGTCCGGCGCGCTGTGGTCGTGGTAGCCGGTGACGCCGACGGCCCGGCCGCTCGCGAGGTCGACGGCGGCGAAGTTCACCGACTCGCCCGCGGCCGCTTCCGCGATCCGGGTGTCGAGGATCGCGCCGAGCTCCTCCTGCGAGCCGGGCGGCGGCGACATGGTCCAGCGCCAGACGTCGGGGTCGGGGCCGACGGCGGTCCAGAGGTCGGCGAGGTGGCGGCGCTCCAGCGGCTCCAGGCGGATGTGGCGGCCGGTGAGGGTGACGGGTGCGGGCTGCTTCGCGGTCATGATCCGAACGTAGCCCGATTGTGCACTAGAGGCAATAGATGTTTGAACTAGTGCGAAATCCCCCAGCGCAGAAGATCCAGTGCGGAGGATCCAGCGCGGAGGATCCGGGATGACGAAGGGCCCCGCAGGACGGTGCGTCCTGCGGGGCCCTCGGTGAAGAGCGGGGTCCGGCTCAGATGAACGAGTTGATCTGGATCGTCTCGTCGCGGCCCGGGCCGACGCCGATGGCGGAGATCGGCGCGCCCGACATCTCCTCCAGCGCCTTCACGTACGCCTGGGCGTTCTTCGGCAGATCGGCGAAGGACTTCGCCTTGCTGATGTCCTCGGTCCAGCCCGGCAGCGTCTCGTAGATCGGCTTGGCGTGGTGGAAGTCCGACTGGTTGTAGGGGAGCTCCTCGACCCGCTTGCCGTCGATCTCGTACGCGACGCAGACCGGGATCTGCTCCCAGCCGGTCAGCACGTCCAGCTTGGTGAGGAAGAAGTCGGTGAGGCCGTTGACCCGGGTCGCGTAGCGAGCGATCACGGCGTCGAACCAGCCGCAGCGGCGGTCGCGGCCGGTGGTGACACCGCGCTCGCCGCCGATCCGGCGCAGCGCCTCGCCGTCCGCGTCGAGCAGCTCGGTCGGGAACGGGCCGGAGCCGACGCGGGTGGTGTAGGCCTTGAGGATGCCGATGACCCGGTCGATCTTGGTCGGGCCGATGCCGGCGCCGGTGCAGGCGCCGCCCGCGGTCGGGTTCGACGAGGTCACGAAGGGGTACGTGCCGTGGTCGACGTCGAGCAGGGTGCCCTGGCCGCCCTCCAGCAGGACGACCTTGTCCGCCTTCAGCGCCTCGTCCAGGACGAGGGTGGTGTCGGAGAGGAAGGGCCTGATCTTCTCCGCGTAGCCCAGGTACTCCTCGACCACCAGGTCGGCCGGGATGGTGCGGCGGTTGTACAGCTTGACCAGGATCTGGTTCTTGTCGTGCAGCGCCGCCTCGATCTTCTGGCGCAGGATCGACTCGTCGAACAGGTCCTGGACCCGGATGCCGACGCGGTTGATCTTGTCCGCGTAGGTCGGGCCGATGCCGCGGCCGGTGGTGCCGATCCGGCGCTTGCCGAGGAAGCGCTCGGTGACCTTGTCCAGGGTGCGGTGGTACGGCGTGATCAGGTGGGCGTTGCCCGAGATCAGCAGCTTGGAGGTGTCGATGCCGCGCTCGTTCAGGCCGGCCAGCTCGGAGAGCAGCACGGCCGGGTCGATCACGACGCCGTTGCCGATCACCGGCGTCACGTTCGGGCTGAGGATTCCGGAAGGGAGCAGGTGCAGGGCGTACTTCTGGTCGCCGATGACCACCGTGTGACCGGCGTTGTTGCCGCCCTGGTAGCGGACCACGTAGTCCACGGAGCCACCGAGGAGGTCGGTGGCCTTCCCCTTGCCCTCGTCTCCCCACTGAGCGCCAACGAGCACGAGTGCCGGCACAGGCGTACACCCCTTCCGGTTGGGGCATCCTGCGTAGGCCGCAGTCTGCCCCGAGATAGACGAAGCCCCTGGCGCAATGGCGCAAGGGGCTCTTGCACCGAGAGATTACCTGAGGAAGGACCGGTCGTGTCGTCCCTGTCCACGCCTGCTACCGGCGGCCCGGAGCCGCTCCTGCTGCTCCTCGACCCGGTGGCCCGGCAGACCGACGGCGAGTCGGTGCGGATCGCGAAGGACGTGCTCTGCGGGGGCGCGGACGTGAAGGTGGCCTTTCCGGAGAGCCCTTCCGAGCTCGACCGGGTGCTTTCGCACCGGGGCCGGAGGCGACCGGTGGTGATCGGTTCCGACCTCGCGCTGCAGCGGGTGCTCCAGGCCCTGCATCGCCAGCGTGAGCTGGGCACGGAACCGGTGGGGATGGTTCCGGTCGGCCGCTCGCAGGAGCTGGCGGCGGCCCGCGCGCTCGGCGTGCCGGGGGAGCCGGTGCGGGCCGCGCGGGCGGTGCTGTCGGGCGCGCCGCGCCGGCTGGACCTGCTGGTGGACGACGGTGGCGGGGTGGCGCTGGGCGGGGTGCGGATCACCGGCGGGGGTGCGCGGCGCATGGTGGGCCGTTCGGGTGGCTGGCGTTCGCTATGGGCGAAACTGGCTGCGGCCGAGCAGGCGAACGCACTCACTCCGGACGGCGCCGACCACAGCTCCCGCGTCCGGGTCGAGGCGGACGGCCGACTGCTCGCGGACGTCCACCGGCCGGTCCGGCTGGTCCAGGTCACGCTCCCGTCCGGCGCCTCGGACGGGACGGGCGAGATGGAGGTGGTGGTCGCCGCCTCCGGCGCCCTGGTGCGTGCCCGGGCGGCGAGCGTGTCGGTGGTCGGGCGGGGCTTCGACTACGAGGCCGACGGCCGCCCGGTCGGTCCGGTCCGGGCGCGGACCTGGACGGTGCACCCGGGAGCCTGGGGCCTGCTGCTGCCGGCCGCCTGAACGCCCGCCCGAACGCCCGCCCGACCGGTGGGCGGCCGGCGGGCGACGGGTGGGGGAACGCCGGGTGAGCAGGCTCACGTTCGTCCGTGCCCGGACCCCCGCCGCCGCGCACCCGGAACTCCCCAACAGGCGCGAACCACAAGGCCAAGCGCCGCCCGCCGGAATTCCCCCCACCCGAAATCCCCGGCCGGTAAGGGGTTTTGTCTACGCGCATCAACTCGCGATCGCCGGACAAACCCGCAGTCCCGGGGTCCGACAGCCCGGGTCAACTGCCCTAGACTCGAAGGCGTGCCACGTGGTGACGGAAGACTCAACCACGATCTTCTTCCCGGTGAGAAAGGCCCCCAGGACGCTTGTGGCGTCTTCGGTGTCTGGGCTCCCGGCGAGGAGGTCGCCAAGCTCACGTTCTTCGGCCTTTACGCCCTGCAGCACCGCGGTCAGGAATCCGCGGGCATCGCAGTGAGCAACGGCTCCCAGATTCTCGTCTTCAAGGACATGGGCCTCGTTTCCCAGGTCTTCGACGAGGCCTCGCTGGGGTCGTTGCACGGGCATATCGCCGTCGGACACGCCCGCTACTCGACCACCGGTTCCTCGGTCTGGGAGAACGCCCAGCCGACCTTCCGGGCGACCGTTCACGGTTCGCTGGCCCTCGGGCACAACGGAAACCTGGTGAACACCGCCGAACTGGCGGCCATGGTCGCCGAACTCCCCGGCGAGGAGCACGTCTCGCGCTCCGGCCGGAGCGCCGCGACCAACGACACCGACCTGGTGACGGCGCTGCTCGCCGGCCACCCGGACCTCTCCATCGAGGAGACGGCCAAGGTCGTGCTGCCCCAGGTCAAGGGCGCGTTCTCGCTCGTCTTCATGGACGAGCACACCCTCTACGCCGCCCGTGACCCGCAGGGCATCCGCCCGCTGGTGCTCGGCCGGCTGGAGCGCGGCTGGGTGGTCGCCTCCGAGACGGCGGCGCTGGACATCTGCGGCGCCTCCTTCATCCGCGAGGTCGAGCCCGGCGAGCTCATCGCCATCGACGAGAACGGGATGCGCAGCTCCCGGTTCGCCGAGGCCAAGCCCAAGGGCTGCGTCTTCGAGTACGTCTACCTGGCCCGCCCCGACACCTCCATCGCCGGCCGCAACGTGCACCTCTCCCGCGTGGAGATGGGCCGCCGGCTGGCCAAGGAGGCGCCCGTCGATGCCGACCTGGTGATAGCGACGCCCGAGTCCGGCACCCCCGCCGCGATCGGCTACGCCGAGGCCAGCGGCATCCCGTACGGCTCCGGCCTGGTGAAGAACGCCTACGTGGGCCGCACCTTCATCCAGCCCAGCCAGACGATCCGCCAGCTCGGCATCCGGCTCAAGCTCAACCCGCTGCGCGAGGTCATCGCGGGCAAGCGCCTGGTGGTCGTGGACGACTCGATCGTGCGCGGCAACACCCAGCGCGCGCTGGTGAAGATGCTCCGCGAGGCCGGCGCCGCCGAGGTGCACATCCGGATCTCCTCGCCGCCGGTGAAGTGGCCCTGCTTCTTCGGCATCGACTTCGCCACCCGCGCGGAGCTGATCGCCAACGGCATGACCATCGAGGAGATCGGCCGCACCCTCGGCGCGGACTCGCTCTCCTACATCTCGATCGACGGCATGATCGAGGCCACCGCGCAGCCGAAGGACCGGCTCTGCCGGGCCTGCTTCGACGGCGAGTACCCGATGGAGCTGCCGGATCCGGCGCTGCTCGGCAAGCTCCTGCTGGAGGCCGAGATCAAGGGCGGCCAGCAGCCGCCGGCCGTCCGCGGCAAGCCGACCAGCGGCAGCGACCTGGACGGCGTCCAGTCGCTGCTCGGCGGGGCGGGCGCGGCCGACGCGCTGCGCCGGCCGTAACGAACCGACGGTGGGGTCCCGTGAACCGGGGCCCCACCGCTGTTCCACCCCCTGCTGTTCCGTAGAACCACCCCCACCTGACCCGAAAGGGCCGCACGCAGTGACCAGCAACCAGAACGGTGCCACCTACGCCGCCGCCGGTGTCGACATCGAGGCGGGCGACCGCGCCGTCGAGCTCATGAAGCAGTGGGTGAAGAAGGCCAACCGCCCCGAGGTGGTCGGCGGTCTCGGCGGTTTCGCCGGCCTCTTCGACGCGTCCGCCTTCAAGAACTACGAGCGGCCGCTGCTGGCCTCGGCCACCGACGGCGTGGGGACCAAGGTGGCCATCGCCGCCGCCATGGACAAGCACGACACCATCGGCCACGACCTGGTCGGCATGGTCGTCGACGACCTGGTGGTGTGCGGCGCCGAGCCGCTGTTCATGACCGACTACATCTGCGTCGGCAAGGTCGTCCCGGAGCGGGTCGCCGCGATCGTCAAGGGCATCGCCGAGGGCTGCGCGCTGGCCGGCTGCGCCCTGGTCGGCGGCGAGACCGCCGAGCACCCGGGCCTGCTGGGCCCGGACGAGTACGACGTCGCGGGCGCCGGCACCGGTGTGGTGGAGGCCGACGCGCTGCTCGGCGCGGACCGGGTCCGCGCCGGCGACGTGGTGATCGCGATGGCCGCCTCCGGCCTGCACTCCAACGGCTACTCGCTGGTCCGCCACGTGCTGCTGAACGAGGCCGGCTGGAAGCTGGACCGCAAGGTCGAGGAGTTCGGCCGCACCCTCGGCGAGGAGCTGCTGGAGCCGACCCGGATCTACTCGCTGGACTGCCTGGCGCTCACCCGCGCCACCGAGGTGCACGCCTTCTCGCACGTCACCGGCGGCGGCCTGGCGGCCAACCTGGCCCGGGTCGTCCCGGACGGCCTGCACGCCCGCCTGGACCGCGGCACCTGGACCCCGCTGCCGGTCTTCCAGACCGTCGCCGAGGTCGGCAAGGTGGCCACCCTGGAGATCGAGAAGACGCTGAACATGGGCGTCGGCATGGTCGCGGTCGTCCCGCCGCACTCGGTGGACGTCGTGCTGTCGATCCTGGAGGACCGCGGCGTGGAGGCCTGGCTGCTCGGCGACATCGTCGAGCGCGGCGACGGGCACGAGGGCGGCGCGGCCCTCTACAACGCCTACGAGGGCTTCCGGGCGAGCTGACCCCGGCGTGACGACGAGAGGGCCCCTCCGGAGCACCGGAGGGGCCCTCTCGCGTGCGGTGGAGGCGGCCGGCGGACCGTGCGGAACCGGTCGGCGGACCGTACGGGGGGACGCCGGGCGGGGTGGTCCGGCACGAGGGGACGCCGGGTGGGGCGGACTGGCACGAGGGAACGCCGAAGACCGGTCCGGCGCCCTGGCGGGTGCCCGAACCGGTCGGCGGGACTGCTGTGGCTACGAGCGGCGGGAGGCCTGGGACGCCCCGGTGCCTGGCCCGTTGTCGTCCTCGTCGTCGAGGTCGGCGTAGCGGGCTGCGTACTCCGCGTACGGGTCGTCCTCCTCCTCCTCCTCGATCGGCTCCGGCTCGATCGAGGCGGTGGACGGAGATACGCCCAGCTCGTTGGACAGACGGTTAGCGTCGAACCCGCCGCTGTTGTACTTCAGCTCGCGGGCGACCTTCGTCTGCTTGGCCTTGGCCCGGCCGCGCCCCATGGGTCGACCCCCTCAACGATGGGGCTCACGGCCCCGAGTCTGACACGTGTTCATGATCAGGACCGGCCTGCCCGAATGGGAGGACCGTCCCTTGGAGCATTAACGGTACCTGTTTCCGCCGCTGGACGGTACGTCGTCGGTGTGACGTGGCGCGCACCGACCGCACCCGCGACCAGGTCTTCCCAGGTCAAGGGAGGTTTTGCGGCGTTTTGCGCGCTGTCCAGAGGTGTCTGAGGTCCGTCGTTCCAGGACTGATTATCCCCCCTAGGGGGGCCTCGGATCACCCGTTCGGCGGGAGAAGTGAGAATCCGGTTCCACATCGTGATGCGCGGGGGACCGTCCCCACGGCCCCCCGCGCATCACCCGGTCGGTTGTCGACCCGTCAGGCGCGGCGGGCGCCGGGCAGCAGCACCGTGCGCAGGGCGCTGATCTCGCGCATCCGCTTCTCGGCCAGGCGGTCGGCGGCGACCGCGGGCGGGATGCCGTCGGCCGTCGCCCGGGTGAAGATCTCCAGGGTGGTGTCGAAGATCTTCGTGGCCTTGTTCTTGGCCCGCTCGAAGTTGAAGCCGTCGATCTCGTCGGCGACCTGGATGACGCCGCCGGAGTTCACCAGGTAGTCCGGCGCGTAGAGGATGCCGCGGTCGGCCAGGTCCTTCTCGACGCCCGGGTGGGCCAGCTGGTTGTTGGCCGCGCCGCAGACGACGGAGGTGCCGAACTCGCCCAGCGCGGCGACCGTGGCGTCGGTCAGCGCGCCGCCGAGGGCGCAGGGGGCGTAGACGTCCAGCTTGGCCTGGAGCAGGGCGGTGGTGTCGGCGACGACCTCCACCTCCGGGTGGGCGGCGCGCACCCGGTTGACCGCGGCCTCGAAGGGGTCGGTGACGACGACCGTGGCGCCGTCCGCGACCAGGTGGCCGACCAGGTAGTGGCCGACCTTGCCGACGCCCGCGACGCCGACCCGCTTGCCGCGCAGGGTCGGCTGGCCCCAGCGGGCCTGGGCGCTGGCGCGCATGCCCTGGAAGACGCCGAAGGCGGTCAGGATGGACGAGTCGCCGGCGCCGCCGTGCTCGGGCGAGCGGCCGGTCACGAACTCGGTCTCGCGGGCGATGACGTCCATGTCCTGGACGTAGGTGCCCACGTCGCAGGCGGTGATGTAGCGGCCGCGCAGGGACTCGACGAAGCGGCCGTAGGCCCGGAGCATCGCCTCGTTCTTGTCCTTGTTCGGGTCGCCGATGATGACGGCCTTGCCGCCACCGAGGTCCAGGCCGGCCAGCGCGTTCTTGTAGGACATTCCGCGGGACAGGTTCAGCGCGTCCTCCAGCGCCGCCTCCTCGGAGGCGTACGGGAAGAAGCGGGTGCCGCCGAGGGCCGGGCCCAGGGCGGTCGAGTGGATGGCGATGATCGCCTTCAGGCCCGAGCTGCGGTCGTGGCAGAGGACGACCTGCTCGTGACCGTCGCCGGGGGCGCCGTCCTGTTCGGTACGGAAGATCCTGCTGAGCACGCCGGGTGCGGAGTGCGTGGCGGGGGTCTGTACGTCGGTCACTGTGGTGACTCCAGTATCGAAGGCCCGCTGCTGTGGTGCGGGCGTCTGAGGCGAAGCGTAGCCGCGCCGGTGCCGCCGATCGGCCGTCTTGTCCGAGCTGGGGCCGGTCGTCCGAGGAGTGAGACGGGAAGGCGGACGGGTGCGGGCGCGAACGGGTTCGGGGGCGCGCCCTCCCGGGGCCGGGCGGTGCGTGCGACCATGCAGGACGTGACCGTCGTACGTACTTCCGTACAACCGCCCTACGCCGCCCACCTGCGGGTCTACGAGCCGCTGGCCGCCTATCCGGAGCCCGAGCGGGCACACTGGCAGGCCTGTGCGGCGGAGCGCGGTCCGGACGCCGCCGAGCCGTCGCAGCCGGTGGCGGCGGCGGTGCTGGAGGAGCAGCGGGAGGCGCTCGCCGGGCTGGCCGCTCGCACGCCCCGGGCGCTGCCCGAGCGGGAGAGCGGGCGGGCGTACCTGCGGGTGGTGGACGGCGTACTGTACGTCTGCCCGTGGGCGACCCGACTGCGCAGCTGGCAGGCGCTGGAGGAGCTGCGGGCCGGGGCGCCGGTGGCGCTGCTGGACACCGCGCTGCCGCCGGTGACCCGGGCGGCCGCCGAGGCGGACCGGGAGCGCTGGCGGGCCGAGCACCCGGACGCCCGGCCGTGGATCCTGACCAGCCGGTGGGAGGTGCCGGTGCGCTGGTTCCTGCCGTTCGGGGGCGAGGACCGCTGCTTCGTGCCGGGCGGGGACGGACCCGCGGACGGACCGGGAGGGGAAGGGGAGGACGGGCCCGGGGGCCGGCCGGCGGCGCTGTTCTACCTGGTGCCGATGGCGCAGGCGCGCCGGCGGGTGGCGCGGGCCTTCCGGGCGCTGCGCGAGGCGGTGCCGGACGGGGAGCTGGTGCAGGGGGCGGAGCGGGTCGGGCGCTGGCTGGAGGAGTTCCATCCGCGCTCGCTGGTGGAACTGGACTACGGGGGTCTGGTGCATCTGCTGGGTCCGGAGCGGTTGCTGGCGGACCGTTCGGCGGGGGAACTGGAGGAGGGGCTGCGGGCGCTGCGGGCGGGGGACACCGCCGAGGCGCTGCGCGTGTACGGGGAGCTGACGGTGCGGTGGCGCCGGGTGCTGGCGCTGCGGCACGCGAACTGATGTCCGACCGCGCGTGTATGACTGTAAGAGTCCTAAGCACTGCACGTCCGATGACCAAGGTCCTGGTTCGGGTCAATAGCTGCCGAACGTGACACTACTCACCGTTGACGCGAACTTACCCCTATGTGCAAAAATGGGACAACCAGCCCAACTTCACGTGAGCGTGCCCACTTTTGGGTGGTTCTGGAGTCGATGCGTGCTTTGCGGGGAAACGGAGGGTCTGGTCCCTTCGTAACCGGATGTCATCGCTATGTGACTGTCCGTTATGGGGTGGTCCATCGCCATCCGTCGGCCTTGAACCCGTGAGGGGTCAATTTTGGCGGTTTGGTCGATAGGGCTGGACGGATGGTGTAGTTGTAGACACCAGGACAAGCCGTTCGTCCTATAACCGACTCGGCCCGTCTATGCCATTTCGGGCATCGCGGGCCAAGGTGCAGAATTTGAAGGATAGAACCGCCCTGGTTCGGTTCTCCCGAGGAGGCCGCTCATGACCGCTCGTACCCCTGATGCTGAGCCGCTGCTGACGCCGGCAGAGGTTGCCACCATGTTCCGCGTGGACCCGAAGACGGTCACTCGCTGGGCAAAGGCAGGCAAGCTGACGTCGATTCGCACGCTCGGCGGTCACCGCCGTTACCGTGAGGCGGAGGTGCGCGCTCTGCTGGCCGGGATTCCCGCCCAGCGCACTGAGGCCTGATAGGCCAAAGGCTCTTTAAAGGGGCCGCTTACCGGACTCCGCCGGGTCCGGTAAGCGGCCCCTTTGTCGTGCCCGCCCGAGGGTGTTCCGTGCCCGGGCGAGTGGTCGGAATGTTGAACTCCGGATAACGATTTGATGCGCGTGGGGCGGGGGGGATTTACAGTGAATAGCTGTACAATTTTACATATTAAATTAACGGGGTTCCGGGAAGGGTCGTACGGGGCCGATTCCTGGGGAGGTTCCGTGACGACCGTCACACGGTCCGTCACTTGTGGTCTAGACCTGGCCGGGGTAGTGGGCCGAACGGTCAAAAGCGAGAGGCCCGGAACCTGACGGTTCCGGGCCTCTCGCACTGCGGCGATCCCGACGGGACTTGAACCCGCGGTGTCTTATAAAAAAAATACGCAGCCCACCACAAAGCAAATGTAGATATAGGTGGTG
>NZ_JBSHBN010000085.1:0-39579 GCF_053612025.1 Kitasatospora sp. NPDC054768 | reverse complement strand
GCGCCCCCGCCCGCCGCCGCGGCGGCGATCGTGTCCGCGAGATCGCGTAAGTCCGTGATGGGACAGTCTGGCCGAAGGCTCGGCCTCGGGTCCTCTGGCCAGGCGGGACGGACACGTCATGGCGGACAGAGAACCGGTCGCCTCGGCGGCCGAGGATGTGTTGGTCGACGAGGTCGTCGAGCGGCTGATGGACCGCGCCGACGCCTCGGGGGCGGCCCTGCTGGGCGTAGGCGGGCTGCTGACGGAAATCACCAGGGCCGTGCTGGAACGGGCCCCGGAAGCCGAGATGACTCAGCACCTCGGCCATGAGATGCACCATCCGCAGGACGCGGGTCAGACAACTCCCGCAACGGCGAATCGCCCAAGACCGTGCTCACCGATGCCGGGGCGGTCACGGTCGCGGTGCCCGGAGACCGCGACGGCGACTTCGAACCGTAGGTGGTGCCGAAGAACGCCCGGCGGCTGGCAGGCTTCAACAACCGCGTCCTGTCGCTGTACACGCGCGGCATGTCGGTTCGGGACATCCGCTCGCACCTGGCCCAGATCTACGGGGCCGAGGTCAGTCCGGACCTGATCAGCAAGGTCACCGACGCGGTCGTCCAGGAGCAGATCCACCCGAAGGCGCGCGACGCCAACCACGGCGCTGACACGAGATCGCCGACACGTCCCCCTACGGGCGAGTCGCTCCGTGCTCCAGGTAGACGGTCGCGGACTGCGTCCTGGCGACGCAGGCGGCGTGGACGCGGCGGGCGAGGCGCGGGATGAGGAGTGCGTCGAGCTGGTCGGTGGCGTGGAAGGCGTACTCGCCGATCTCGACCTGGTCGACGGTGATGTCGTCGAGTTCGTCGGCGGGGAGGACGCCGCCGTCGAAGACGAAGAGGAGCTTGTCGCCCTCGGCGGGGTGGGGTGCCCAGTCGGCGACGAGCAGGCGGCCGATCGGCGGGGTGATGCCGAGCTCCTCCTTGACCTCACGGGCGGCGCCCTCGCTCGGGGCCTCGCCGGCATGCAGGTAGCCGCCGGGGATCTCCCAGCCGGGCTTGTAGGTCGGCTTCACGAGGAGGACACGGTCGTCCTCGTCGAAGAAGAGCACGCCGGCGGCGGTGCGGGGCTGGGCCACGACCTCGTGGGACTGGGAGTCGCTCATGGCGACGACTGTAACCGCCCAGCCGCGTCACGCGACGATCTGGAGCCGCTGCGCGACGCCTGCCAGCAAGTAGCTGGGTTTGCCGCGCTGTTGGCGGACCCAGCTGGTCACCAGGTGTCGGGGGATGAAGTAGTAGCGGACTTGCTCGGGGGCCAGCTCCTCGGCGTCCAGTACGAGGGCGAGGGCCTCGTCCATGCGGCTCTGCGCGCTGTGGGCGCGGGCGATCTCGAGTGCGTGCCGTACTCGGCGTTCGAGCGGCAGGGTCGAGGAGTCCACGCGCGGACCTTGGTCGAGGGCGATCTGGACGTCGCCGAGCTCCATGGCGGTCGAGATCCGGTGGATGGCCACGTTGGTGGGCCCGAAGGCCGTCCACATGTGGTTGGCGTCGTGGCCGAGGCGCTGCGCCGCCCGCCTCGTCCGGACCGGTGTCGTCCACGAGCGGGCGATCTCAGCTGTGCTCGGCCGCCAGGTGTCATGACCGAAAGCGCGAGGGACAGCTACAGTTCGGCGCAAGTGTCCGGGCGGGCCTGCTCCGATTGGGCTTTCCTTCGCCGCTCCACAGCTTCAAGCGCCCTTACCACAGCGACGCACTCACCTGGGGTGTGCATGCAGTAGGGACAGCCATCAACATCCCCGAAGGTCTGCTGTTCGCCGGTGAACTCGGCGCGCGACCCTGTGCAGCGCGTCCTTCACCATCGGCCAGTCGTTGCATGTGGGGCAGGCTCCTTCGCTCACCGCCCCACGCCACCGAACAGGAAGCAGGCCACCATGCAGCACCGCGTCCGCGCCGTCCTCCTCACCCCGAACGACACCACGCTGATGATCAAGCGCATCCGACCCGGCACCGACCCGTACTGGGTGATCGTCGGCGGCAAGATCGAGCCCACTGACGCCAGCCCCGAGGACGCCCTGCTGCGCGAGGTCCGCGAGGAGATCGCCGGTGAGGCCGAGATCGTCAGTCTCCTCCACACCGTCGAAACCGACGGCGAGCGCCAGGACTTCTACCTCGCCACCATCGAGAAGTGGAGCTTCGAGGACCGCACCGGGCCCGAGTTCAGCCAGGAAGGCCGAGGCGAGTACCTCTTGGAGGAGATCCCTCTCACCAGCGAGGCCCTCGACGCGGTCAACCTCCTGCCCAGCGAGTTCGCCACGGTCCTCCACGAGGCCGTCGAACGCGGGGACCTCCTCGCCGCCGGGTAACCGCAACCCGGTAGTCGCATCAGCGCACTGGATGCCACAAAAACTCACGCAGCGTCAAGTGTCATGGCACGTTCAGTAACCCAACCGAAACCAGGTGACCCCGGCAGCGCGCCAACACCCCGGGGTCCGGCAACATGAGCTGACACTCCCGATGCGCGTCCATCGTCGTCGTCCCGCATACGCCGCCGCCTGAGCCACGTCGTCCCACCGATCCGCAGGGGCTCCGGCGGGTACGTCGTCGCCCTACCCCATCAGCGCCGCGTGCCGCCCGGCCGGACGACACGCGGCCAAGCCCGGGGCGGGCACCCGCCGGCAGGCGGGTGGGGGGTGGATGGTGGGGAACGGCGGTGAACCTGCTCGACGAAGCAGATCACGCGCGGGTGTTCACCCGGCGGCGGGCGAAGCGGAGACGCGGAGACGCCGCCGCCCGGAGTCCCGGGCAGCGGCGTTCCGTACGGCGGGCCTCAGACGTTGAAGCCGAGGGCGCGGAGCTGGTCGCGGCCGTCGTCGGTGATCTTGTCGGGGCCCCACGGCGGCATCCAGACCCAGTTGATGCGCAGGTCCTGCACCAGGCCGTCGGTGGCCGTCTTGGCCTGGTCCTCGATGACGTCGGTCAGCGGGCAGGCCGCCGAGGTGAGCGTCATGTCGATGGTGGCCACGTCGGACTCGTCGATGTGGATGCCGTAGATCAGGCCCAGGTTGACGACGTCGATGCCCAGTTCGGGGTCGACGACGTCCATCAGGGCCTCGGTCAGGTCCTCGACCGAGACGGTGCCGGCGGTGGTGCCGACGATGACGGTGCCGGTCTGCTGCTCCGCAGCGGGGGCCTCGGTGCCGGTGGTGGTGGTGCTCTCGTCACTCATGGTCTTGTCCTCCTCTGCGGGGTCAGTCGTTCACGGCGGGGTTGTGGGCGAGCGCCTGGGCGGTGGCGTCCTTCCAGGCCATCCAGCTGAGCAGGGCGCACTTGACCCGGGCCGGGTACTTGGAGACGCCGGCGAACGCGACCGCGTCCTCCAGCACCTCCTCGTCGCCCTCGCCCTGACCCTTGCTCTGCATCAGCTCCAGGAAGGCTTCCTGGACCGCCTGCGCCTCGCCCACGGTCTTGCCGACCACCAGGTCGTTGAGCACCGAGGCGCTCGCCTGGCTGATCGAACAGCCCTGCGACTCGTACGAGACGTCGGTGACGGTGGCGCCGTCGAGCTTCACCCGCAGGGTGATCTCGTCGCCGCACGTCGGGTTGACGTGGTGCACCTCGGCGTCACCGTCCCGCAGCCCCTTGCCGTGCGGGTTGCGGTAGTGGTCCAGGATGATGTCCTGGTACATCGAGTCGAGCTTCATGGTCGTCCTGCCCCGTCCCTCAGCCGAAGAAGTTCCGGACGTGGTGCAGGCCGTCGATCAGCGCGTCGACCTCGCCCGGCGTCGAGTACAGATAGAACGACGCCCGCGTGGTCGCCGGAATTCCGTACCGCAGGCACACCGGCCGCGCGCAGTGGTGGCCGACGCGCACGGCGATGCCCTGCTCGTCCAGCACCTGGCCCACGTCGTGCGGGTGGATGTCGCCGAGGGTGAAGGAGATCGCGGCACCGCGGTCCACGGCCGTGCGCGGCCCGATGATCCGCAGGTCCGGGACCTCCAGCAGCCGCTCGACGGCGTACTCGGTGATCGCGTGCTCGTGCGCCGCGATCTTCTCCATGCCGATGCCCTGGAGGTAGTCGATGGCCGCGCCGAGCCCGACCGCCTGGGCGATCGGCGGGGTGCCGGCCTCGAACTTGTGGGGCGCCGGGGCGTAGGTGGACGAGCCCATGGTGACGGTCTCGATCATCTCGCCGCCGCCGAGGAACGGCGGGAGGTCCTCCAGCAGCTCCTGGCGGCCCCAGAGCACGCCGATGCCGGTCGGGGCCAGCATCTTGTGGCCGGTGAAGGCGACGAAGTCGGCCTCCAGCGCCTGCACGTCCAGCACCATGTGCGGCGCGGCCTGCGAGGCGTCGATGACGACCAGCGCGCCGACCGACTGGGCCTTGCGGACGATCGTCTCGACCGGGTTGATCGTGCCGAGCAGGTTGGAGACCAGGGTGAAGGAGACCACCTTGGTCTTCTCGGTGATCAGCTCGTCGATGTTCGACAGGTCGAGCCGGCCCTCGTCGGTCAGCCCGAACCACTTGAGCTTCGCGCCGCTGCGCTGCGACAGCAGCTGCCACGGGACGATGTTGGAGTGGTGCTCCATCTCCGTGATGACGATCTCGGAGTCGGCGTCCACCCGGTAGGGCTCGTCGGCCCAGGCCAGCATGTTGGCGACGAGGTTGAGCGACTCCGAGGCGTTCTTGGTGAAGATCACCTCGTTGCGGCTCGGCGCGTTGACGAAGGCCGCGACCTTGTCCCGGGCGCCCTCGTACAGCGCCGTGGCCTCCTCGGCGAGCACGTGCACGCCGCGGTGGACGTTGGCGTTGTGCCGCTCGTAGTAGGCGTTCAGGGCGTCCAGCACCTGACGCGGCTTCTGCGAGGTGGCCGCGTTGTCCAGGTAGACCAGCGGCTTGTCGTCGTGCAGCACCCGCTGGAGGACCGGGAAGTCCTTGCGGATCGCGTCGGTGTCGAGCAGTCCCGCAAACGGATGGGTCACTCGGACGCGCCCCCCTTCACATACGACTCGTAGCCCTCTTCCTCCAGCTTGTCGGCCAGCTCGGCGCCGCCGGACTCGACGATGCGGCCGCCCGCGAAGACGTGGACGTGGTCGGGCTTGATGTACCGCAGGATGCGGGTGTAGTGGGTCACCAGCAGGGTGCCGACCTCACCGGTCGAGCGGACCCGGTTGATGCCCTCGGAGACGACCCGCAGCGCGTCGACGTCCAGGCCGGAGTCGGTCTCGTCGAGGATCGCGATCTTCGGCTTGAGCAGCTCCAGCTGGAGGATCTCGTGGCGCTTCTTCTCACCGCCGGAGAAGCCCTCGTTGACGTTGCGCTCGGCGAAGGCCGGGTCCATCTGGAGGGCGGCCATCGCCTCCTTGACCTCCTTCACCCACAGCCGCAGCTTGGGGGCCTCGCCGCGGACGGCGGTGGCGGCGGTGCGCAGGAAGTTGCTGACCGAGACTCCGGGGACCTCGACCGGGTACTGCATGGCCAGGAAGACGCCGGCCTTGGCGCGCTCGTCGACGGACATCTCCAGGACGTCCTCGCCGTCCAGCAGCACCGAGCCGCCGGTGACGGTGTACTTGGGGTGGCCGGCCAGCGAGTAGGCGAGGGTGGACTTGCCGGAGCCGTTCGGACCCATGATGGCGTGGGTCTCTCCCTGCTTCACGGTCAGGTCCACGCCCTTCAGGATCTCGCGCGGGCCGTTCTCGGCGTCCACGGAGACGTGCAGGTCGCGGATTTCAAGGGTTGCCATGTGTACTCAGGACTCCTGGTTGACGGAGACGAGCACATCGTCCCCTTCGATCTTTACGGGGTAGACAGCGACCGGCTTGGTGGCGGGCAGGCCGGACGGCTTGCCGGTGCGCAGGTCGAAGCTGGAGCCGTGCAGCCAGCACTCGATCATGCAGTCCTCGACCTCGCCCTCGGAGAGCGAGACGTTCGCGTGCGAGCAGGTGTCGTTGACCGCGAACACCCCCTCGTCGGTGCGGACGACGGAGACCGGCACGCCGTTGAGGTCCACGCGCTTGGGAACGTCCTCCTGGAGGTCGCTCAGCGCGCAGGCACGGAGGAAGGTCATCGCGTTCAGACCGCCGATTCCAGCTCGGCGTCGATCTTCTCCATGAGCTGGTCCTGGACCTCGGCCACGCCGATCTGCTGGAGCAGCTCGGCGAAGAAGCCGCGCACGACCAGGCGGCGCGCCTCGTCGGCCGGGATGCCGCGGGCCTGCAGGTAGAACAGCTGCTCGTCGTCGAAGCGGCCGGTCGCCGAGGCGTGGCCGGCGCCGACGATCTCGCCGGTCTCGATCTCCAGGTTCGGGATCGAGTCGACCCGGGCGCCGTCGGTGAGCACCAGGTTCCGGTTGAGTTCGTAGGTGTCGGTGCCGACCGCGGCGGCGCGGATCAGCACGTCGCCGACCCAGACCGCGTGCGCGTCCTGGCCCTGGAGCGCGCCCTTGTACGCCACGTTCGACCGGCAGTGCGGCGTGTCGTGGTCGATCACCAGGCGGTGCTCCAGGTGCTGGCCGGCGTCGGCGAAGTAGAGGCCGAACAGCTCGGCCTCGCCGCCGGGGCCCGCGTAGGCGACCCGCGGGTGCAGGCGGACCAGGTCGCCGCCGAAGGTGACGACCACGGACTTGAAGGAGGCGTCCCGGCCGATCAGCGCGTTGTGCTGGGCGGCGTGGACGGCGTCGCGCTCCCAGTCCTGCACGGAGACGAAGGTGAGCTTGGCGCCCTCGCCGACCAGCAGCTCGACGTTGGCGGCCCGGGTGCCGGTGCCCTCGTGGTTCAGCACCACGACGGCCTCGGCGAACGGCTTGACGTCGATCACCACGTGGGCGAAGCGGACGCCGCCCTCGCCGCGCACGTCGATCCTGACCGGCTCGGCCAGCACCGACTCCTTGGGGACGGTGACCACCAGTGCCTGCTCGAAGGCGCTGAACGCCTGCGCGGCGACCCGGTCGACCGGCTTGCCGGCCTTGCCCAGGCGGGCGTCGTCCCGGCCGACGGTCTCGGCGGTGACGCCGTCCGGCAGCGTGAACTCGACCTTGTCCTCACCGCGCGGGGCGGAGGCGGCGGTGCCGTCGTGCAGCCCGCCGAGGCGGTGCAGCGGAGTGAACCGCCAGTCCTCCTCGCGGCCGGTGGGCACCGGGAAGTCGTTCACGTCGAAGGACGGCTTGACCGCGACGCGCGCGTCGATCGGCTGCTGGACCGCGGTGCGGCCGGTGCCGGGGCCGGCGAGCTGCGCGCCCGCGCCGGCGGTGCCGACCTCGATCGACCCGGCGGTGGTGGAGCCGGTGGTGTTCTGCTCAGCCATGGCTGTTCGTAGTGCTCTCTTCCTCGGAAATGAGTGGACGGCGGCGGCGGCCTGGGGTCAGCCGACCGCGCCCTCCATCTGCAGCTCGATCAGCCTGTTGAGCTCCAGCGCGTACTCCATCGGCAGCTCGCGCGCGATCGGCTCGACGAAGCCGCGGACGATCATCGCCATCGCCTCGAACTCGGTCAGGCCGCGGCTCATCAGGTAGAAGAGCTGGTCCTCGCTGACCTTGGAGACGGTCGCCTCGTGGCCCATGGACACGTCGTCCTCGCGGACGTCCACGTACGGGTAGGTGTCCGAGCGGGAGATGGTGTCCACCAGCAGCGCGTCGCACAGCACGTTGGACTTGGCGCCCTTGGAGCCCTCGCCGATCTCGATCAGGCCGCGGTAGGAGGTCCGGCCGCCGCCGCGCGCCACCGACTTGGAGACGATGTTGGAGGAGGTGTTCGGCGCCATGTGCACCATCTTGGCGCCGGCGTCCTGGTGCTGGCCCTCGCCCGCGAAGGCGATCGACAGGGTCTCGCCCTTGGCGTGCTCGCCCATCAGGTAGACGGCCGGGTACTTCATGGTGACCTTGGAGCCGATGTTGCCGTCGACCCACTCCATGGTCGCGCCCTCGTACGCCACGGCGCGCTTGGTGACCAGGTTGTAGACGTTGTTCGACCAGTTCTGGATGGTCGTGTAGCGGCAGCGGCCGCCCTTCTTGACGATGATCTCCACGACCGCCGAGTGCAGCGAGTCGGAGGAGTAGATCGGGGCGGTGCAGCCCTCGACGTAGTGGACGTAGGCGTCCTCGTCGACGATGATCAGCGTCCGCTCGAACTGGCCCATGTTCTCGGTGTTGATCCGGAAGTAGGCCTGGAGCGGGATGTCCACGTGCACGCCCTTCGGCACGTAGATGAACGAGCCGCCGGACCACACGGCCGTGTTCAGCGCGGCGAACTTGTTGTCGCCGACCGGGATCACGGTGCCGAAGTACTCCTTGAAGATCTCCGGGTGCTCGCGCAGCGCGGTGTCGGTGTCCAGGAAGATGACGCCCTGCTCCTCCAGGTCCTCACGGATCTGGTGGTAGACGACCTCGGACTCGTACTGGGCGGCGACACCGGCGACCAGGCGCTGCTTCTCCGCCTCCGGGATGCCGAGCTTGTCGTAGGTGGCCTTGATGTCCGCGGGCAGGTCCTCCCAGGACTCGGCCTGCTTCTCGGTGGAGCGGACGAAGTACTTGATGTTGTCGAAGTCGATGCCGGAGAGGTCGGAGCCCCAGGTCGGCATGGGCTTCTTGCCGAACAGCTTCAGGCCCTTGAGCCGCAGGTTCAGCATCCACTCGGACTCGTTCTTCTTCGCCGAGATGTCGCGGACGACCTCCTCGCTGAGCCCGCGCTTGGCCGCGGCACCGGCGGTGTCCGGGTCGGCCCAGCCGTACTCGTAATTGCCGAGGCCTTCGAGCTCGGGGTGCGAAACGGTGTCAGTCATGCGAGCTTCCTAACGCGCGGACGCTGAATCTTCGGTGGACGTACCGGCAGTCGGCACTGCATCGGAGCCGCGTCCCGCCGGGGGCTGGGCGGGCGACGATGCGGCACCGGGTGCCGGCACATAGGTGGTGCAGACCCCGTCGCCGTGGGCGATCGTGGCCAGCCGTTGCACATGGGTGCCCAGGAGCCGGGAGAAGACCTCGGTCTCCGCCTCGCAGAGCTGCGGGAACTGCTCGGCGATGTGCGCGACCGGGCAGTGGTGCTGGCAGAGCTGGGCGCCCGCCGGGGCCTTGGCCGCGGCCGACGGGACACGCCGCACCGTGGCAGCGTACCCGTCCGCGCTCAGCGCCTGGGCCAGCGCCTCGGTGCGTTCCCCGGCGGCGGCCAGGCGCAGGGCCTCCAGGTACTTCTCGGCCTGCTGGCCGAACCGGGCGCGGGCGAAGGCGGCGACCGCCTCCTCCCCCGCCTTGCCGCCGCCCACCGAGTCCGCGATCCAGCGCAGCGCGTCGGCGGCGAGCTGGTCGTACGCCTGGTAGAAGGCGTCCCGGCCGGCGTCGGTGAGGGCGAAGACCTTGGCCGGACGGCCCCGGCCGCGGCTTCCGTAGACCCGCTGTTCGCGGGACTCGACCAGACGGGTGGCGACCAGCCCGTCGAGGTGGCGGCGGACGGCGGCGGCGGTGAGGCCGAGCCGGTTCGCCAGGTCGGCGGCGGAGGAGGGGCCGTGGTCCAGGATCGACCGGGCGACCCGGTCCCGGGTGGCCCGGTGGCCCTCCAGCAGCACCTCGGCCGCCGTCACGGGCACGTCGCAGGAGGAGGCCGTCTCGGCCTCCTGCTGCTGGGCGTGCTCGCGCATGTTTTTCACAACACCAGTGTTGCGTAATTCCTTCCGTCGGGACAACCCGTGATCCAGGCCTCACCGGTGTCATCTGTCACGCAGGTTAGCCTTACCTGACCTGCGAAAACGATCACCGAGCCGCCGTCCGGCCCGCGCGTCAGGCCCTCTTACACTCGCCGGTATGCACTCCGAACCCGCGGTCCAGATCGCCGGGCTGGTCAAACGCTACGGCGACAAGCTCGCGGTGGACGGCCTCGACCTCACCATCCCGGCCGGCGCGATCACCGCCGTCCTCGGCCCCAACGGCGCCGGCAAGACCACCACCATCGAGACCTGCGAGGGCTACCGCCGCCCCGACGCCGGCACCGTCCGGGTCCTCGGCCTCGACCCGGTCGCCCAGAGCGCCGCGCTGCGGCCCCGGATCGGCGTCATGCTGCAGTCCGGCGGCGTGTACGCGGGCGCGCGCGCCGTCGAGATGCTGCGGCACACCGCCAAGCTGCACGCCCACCCGCTGGACGTGGACGCCCTGGTCGAGCGCCTCGGCCTCGGCTCCTGCGGCCGCACCGCCTACCGGCGGCTGTCCGGCGGCCAGCAGCAGCGGCTCGCCCTGGCGATGGCCGTGGTCGGCCGCCCCGAGCTGGTCTTCCTGGACGAGCCCACCGCGGGCCTCGACCCGCAGGCCCGGCGGGCCACCTGGGAGCTGGTGCGCGACCTGCGCCGGGACGGCGTCACCGTGGTCGTCACCACCCACCACATGGACGAGGCCGAGCAGCTCGCCGACCGGGTCGCCGTCGTGGACCGCGGCCGGGTGATCGCCGACGGCACCACCGAGGAGCTGTGCCGCGGCGGCGCCGAGGACTCCCTGCGCTTCGACGGCCCGCCCGGCCTCGACCTCGGCCCGCTGCTCAAGGAGCTGCCCGAGGGCGCCGCGGCCACCGAGACCGCCCCCGGCAGCTACCGCGTCGAGGCGCCCGTCGACCCGAAGCTGGTGGCCACCGTCACCGGCTGGTGCGCGGCCTCCGGCGTCCTGCCCGAACGGCTGTCCGTCCAGCGCCGCAGCCTGGAGGACGTCTTCCTCGACCTGACCGGACGGGAGCTGCGCTCGTGAGCGAACGGAGTGAGGGAACCATGACCGCCGCCACGACCGACTACTCCCCCGCGCCGGGCCCCGCGCCCGTCGGCCGGATGCTGCTCGCCCAGACCGCGTTCGAGACCCGGATGCTGCTGCGCAACGGCGAGCAGCTGCTGCTCACCGTGGTCATCCCGACCGTGCTGCTGGTGCTGTTCTCCGCCGTGGACGTCGTCGCGGTCGAGGGCCCCGGCAAGCGGGTCGACTTCCTGGCGCCCGGCCTGCTGGCGCTGGCCGTGATGTCCACCGCCTTCACCGGCCAGGCCATCGCCACCGGGTTCGAGCGCCGCTACGGCGTCCTGAAGCGGCTCGGCGCCAGCCCGCTGCCGCGCTGGGCGCTGCTGACCGCCAAGACCGGCTGCGTCCTGGTGACGGAGGCGCTGCAGGTGGCGCTGCTGTCGGTGATCGCGCTGGCCCTCGGCTGGTCCCCGCACGGCGACCCGTTGACCGTCGCCGCGCTGCTGGTCCTCGGCACCGCCGCGTTCTCCGGGCTCGGCCTGCTGATGGCCGGCACCCTGAAGGCCGAGGCCACCCTGGCCGGCGCCAACCTGGTGTTCGTCCTGCTGCTGCTCGGCGGCGGGGTGATCGTGCCGCTGACCAGGTTCCCCGAGGCCGTGCGGTCGGTGCTGGAGCTGCTGCCGATCTCGGCGCTCTCGGACGGCCTGCGGTCGGTGCTCCAGAACGGTGCCGGGGTGCCGTGGGCCGACCTCGGCATCCTGGCCGGCTGGTCGGTGCTCGGCCTGGCCGCGGCCGCCCGCTTCTTCCGCTGGGAGTAGGTCGGCGGGTACCGACGCACGACGCCCCCCGGCCGCCTTGGGCCGGGGGGCGTCGTGGTCATCGGGCCGGGGTGTCAGCTCTCGCTGCCGCCGCGGCGCTTGCGGGCGAGCAGGACGAGCGCGCCGCCGACCAGCAGCACGCCGCCGCCGGCCGCCGCGATGATCGGGGTCGAGTCGCTGCTACCGGTCTGGGCGAGCGCCGGCGCGCTGGTGGTGGGCGTCGGGGTCGGCGTCGGGGTCTTGCTCGGGGTGGGCGTGGCCGACGGGGTCGGCGTGGCCGGGGGCGTGGTCGACGGCGTGGGGGTCGGGGTCGGGGTCGCGGTCGGCGTCGGCGTCGGGGTCGGCGTCTTGGTGGGGGTGGGCGTGGGGGTGGGAGTCGGCGTGTGGCACGGCTCGATGGTCTTGGTCTCGTTGATGTTCCAGCCCTTCTCGTTCGGGTTCTCCGTGGTGGTGACCACCAGGTTCGCCTTGATCGGGGCGTTGTGATCCTTCACCGGGAAGGTGCCGTGGTACTCCTTCGGGAAGGTCTTGCCATCCAGGACCTTCTCGCCGTCGATGGTGAGGCTGACGGTGTTCTTCACGGTCTCGTTGCCGCTGTAGTTGATCAGATCGATCACGATCTTGTCGCAGGTCACCGTCCAACTCGGCACGTGCGCCGAGGCATTGGTGGCCAGCGCCAGGGGCAGGAGAAAACCGGCCGCAGCCGTTCCGGCAAGCGCCGTCGCACCGATCGCGAAGTGCCGCTGCTGTCGTGCCATTACTTTGTTCCCCTCCGAACGGTCTTGTGCAGCAGGCGTGTTGAGTGGTTCGCGGTGGCCCGCTACGACTGTCCGGGGGACTCTACCGGCACTCCCGCACCCCGCCACACCCCGCCGTACGACCGGATATCGACTGTCCGTCCGTCTTCCGATGTGCATGACCAGCCCATCACAGCCGTCACCTCGCGGAACGCGGATTCGACAAACCTGAATGGACTTCGTCACCTTCAAGACAGAACGGAGCCCTCAGTGATCGGGTTCAATCACCGAGGGCTCCGATTCGGTCAGCCGACGAACAGCGGGCCATTCCGGCCTTTCCGTCGATTCCGCCCCTCCGCGGCCGGGGGCCGCCGCCGGGGCGGGCTCGACCGGCTCAGGCCTTCCTGGCCGCCTTGCGCCGGGCGGCCACCACGATCGCACCGCCGGCCGCGAGCACGACCGCACCGCCGATCGCCAGCGGCAGCACCGGGCCGGAGCCGGTGTGCGCCAGGTTGCCGCCCGCGTCCGGCTGCGCGGACGGGCTGCCCGAGATCGACGGGGCGGTGGTCGCGCCACCAGCCGACGCGCTGGGCGAACCGCCGGCGCCGGGCGTGGCGGTCGCCGGGGCGGACGGGCTGCCCGAGGGGCTCGCCGAAGCGCTCGGGGAGGTCGAGGCGCTCGGCGTGGCCGACGGCGAGCCGCTCGGTACGGTCGGCGGCACCGTCGGCGTGCCGGACGGCGTCGGCACGGTGCCCGGCAGGCAGCCGGTGAAGGGGTAGTGGTGCGTCTCCGCACCGCCCTTGCCGGTCAGCGAGGCGGCGATCACCGAGCCGTTGACCGGACCGCCGCTGCCGAGGTCGAAGGCGGCGTTCGGCGCGAGCACGGTCCCGGCCCAGGCGGCCTGGCTGTTCTTGACCACCTTGGTGGCGGTCGGGAAGTTCCAGAGCAGCTTGGAGCGGATCGCCCCGCCCGCGGCACTCTGCAGCTTGTCGTCCAGCACGAAGGCCTTCCGGCCCTCGTCCCACAGATGGAAGCCGGTGGTCCCGGCCGCCGCCATGTCGTACGAGCCGCCGGTCACGTTGACCACCGTCACCGAGCCGGCCGGCACCTTGAGGAAAACGTCCTTGGCGCCCTGCAGCCGGGCCGCGTCGACGGTGAAGCTGTTGTACTTCGCGTCCCCGCCGGTGAACGTCAGCTTGGCGCCCTCGGCCTGGACGGTGGCGCCGGCGGTCTGCGGCACGGCGGCCAGCGAGGTCGCGGCGGCGCGCAGCTTGGCGAACTCGGCCTTGAAGTCGATCGGCGAGGAGCCCTGGGCGACGGCCCCCTGGTGGGCCTGGACGGTGGCGCCGTCGGCCTTGGAGCCGAAGACGCCGTTGCCCTTCATCACCTGGGTGTTGTGGCCGGTGATCCGGCCCGCCACGACCAGGGCGTTCTTGCCGGGCAGGGCGTCGACCTGGGCCGCGGTGAGCTCCTGGCCGACCGAGAAGCCGCCGGTGAAGTCGGCGTTGCCGCCGACCGCGACCGCGCCCTCGGCGTCGGGGGTGTGGGTGTCGTCGCCCTCGATGAATTCGCCGTAGAGGTTGGCGACCCCGAGACCGCGGCACTCCTGGTCGGCGCCGACGGCCTGGGCGGCTGGCGCGATCAGGCCGGCCAGTGCGAGAGAGCCACCGACGGCGAGCGCGGCGGCGGAAGTGGATATGCGCATGTGCAGGTCTCCGCTTACGTGCGGGAGGAGGTGGGAGAGAGGTCCGAAAAAAAGGTATGGACCAGAGGCGCACTCTCTCCACCCGAACCACAATTGGTCAAGACCAATGCGCATCTTGAGGGATTCACCCCCTTTGTCCGCGTGTCCCCTCCCGGCGTGTCGCCGGCCCCGGACTCCGCCGCCCACGGCCGCGCGCAGCCGTGCCCCGCCCCAAGACCGCCTGTAAGGCCGCCTACGATTGACCCCGTGCCTAACCCCTTCTCCCTGCTCGCCGAGCGCTGGCAGCCATCCGCCGAGATGGTCCGCCGCGCCACGTTCGCCGCGCTGGTGATGAGCGTGGTGATCGTCGTCACCGGCGGCGCCGTCCGGCTCACCGCCTCCGGCCTCGGCTGTACGACCTGGCCCCGATGCACCGACGAGAGCCTGACGCCCACCGCCGAGATGGGCTTCCACGGCGTCGTCGAGTTCACCAACCGGATGCTCACCTACGTGCTGAGCGCCGCCGTCGGCTGGGCCATCCTGGCCGCCCGCTGCCACCGGCCCTGGCGGCACAGCATGACCCGGCTCGGCTGGGCGCAGTTCTGGCTGGTGATGAGCAACGCCGTACTCGGCGGCATCACCGTGCTGACCGGCCTCAACCCGTACACCGTGGCGCTGCACATGATCGCCGCGATGGCCCTGGTCTGGGTCGCGCTGCTGATGTGGGAGCGGTCCAAGGAGGGCGACGGCCCGCCCCGCCTCTCGGTGGCCCGGCCGATCCACCAGCTCTCGTACGTCCTGGTCACCGTGATCGGCCTGCTCGTCGCGGCCGGCACCCTGGTGACCGGCGCCGGGCACCACCCCGGCACGCCCAAGGACAACAAGATCGTCCCGCGCATCCCGATCGACTACGACCGCCTCGCCCAGTTCCACGCCGACTTCGCGTTCGTCTCGGTCGGCCTGGCCATCGCGGTGATCTTCGTCTTCGCCGCCGTCAAGGCCCCGCAGCCCGCCCGCGCCCGGGCCAAGGAGCTGCTCGCCGTCCTGCTGCTGCAGGGCGTGCTCGGCTTCGTCCAGTACTTCACGGACGCGCCCGAGCTCATGGTCGGCCTGCACATGCTGCTCGCCGCCCTCACCTGGATCGCCGCGCTGCGCGTCCCGCTCGCCCTGCGCACCCGCGCGGACGCGGCGACCGCCGATCAGCTGCCCGCCCAGGCCCCGCAGACCGCCTCGGTCTGACCCCCGTCAGCACCGACGGCCCGGCCCCTCCGCACGGAGGAGCCGGGCCGTCGCCGTGTCCGGGCCGGGTTCAGCCGCCGAGCTGGATGCCGGCCATCCGCTTCCACTCGTACGCGCCGGTCTTCACCTTGAGGCCCAGCTCGCCCTCGAAGTCCTCGTGCAGGGTCAGCCCGGCCAGCTCCGCGGCCCGGCGGCCGACGGCGTAGCTGGGGGCCACCTGGTCGCCCCAGGCGCCGTCCGCGCCCACCACGACGATCCGGGTGGCCACGGAGCCGACGTACTCGACGACCGCGTCGGCGCTGCCCCCGTGCTGCCGGGCGAAGCTGGTCAGGTGCTTGGCGATGCGCTTGGCACGGCGCTCGGTACGGGCGTCCGGCGCGGTGGCGGTCTCAACGCTGCTCATGCCCGCATGCTACCCACCGGTAGCGCCGCTGGCGACGGGAGCACCCTGTGCACCGGGCCACATACTGGAGGAGTGACCTTCTCCGGCTGGCCGGCCGAGGCGCTCGACTTCTACGAGCACCTGGAAGCCGACAACTCCAAGACCTTCTGGCAGGCCCACAAGGCGCGGTACGAGGACGCCGTACGGACCCCGATGGAGCAGCTGCTCGCCGACCTGGAGCCCGAGTTCGGGCCGGGGAAGGTGTTCCGCCCCAACCGCGACATCCGGTTCAGCGCCGACAAGTCCCCGTACAAGACCCACATCGGCGCCCATCTGGAGGGCGGCGGCTACATCCAGCTCTCCGCCGACGGCCTGGCCTGCGGCAACGGCCTGTACCGGCTCGCCCCGGACCAGCTGGAGCGCTACCGGGCCGCCGTCGCCGAGGACCTCGGCGGCGCCGAGCTGGAACGGGTGATCGCCTCGGTGGAGCGGGCCGGCCCGCGGGTGGTCGGCCGGGACTCCCTCAAGTCGGCCCCGCGGGGCTACCCCAAGGACCACCCCAGGATCGGGCTGCTGCGCCACAAGGGCCTGGTGGCCTGGCAGGAGTGGGAGCCGGCCGGGTGGCTGGAGACCCGCGCCGCCCACACCCGGATCACCGGCTTCCTGCGCGCCTCCCAGCCGCTGCGGGACTGGCTGGACGGCCACGTCGGCCCGTCCGAACTCCCCGGACGCTGACACCCTCCCGGAACGCGGGAGAGCCCCGGTCCACCGGACCGGGGCTCTCCCGACGAATCCCTACGTCACGAACGGATCCCTACTTGACGAACGGGTCGATCGCGCAGACCACCATCAGCAGCGACAGGTAGGTGATCGACCAGTGGAACAGCCGCATCTCCTTGAGCTTCGCGCCCACGATCCCGGCCTTGGCCCGCCCGTACAGCGCGTGCGCCTCGCGCAGCCAGGCCGCGCCCAGCAGCACCGCGGCGACCGGGTACAGCCAGCTCATGTGTCCCAGCGGCCAGAGCGCCAGCGAGACCGCCACCATCACCCAGGAGTAGATGACGACCTGCTTGCCGACCGCCACGTTGCCCTTGATCACCGGCAGCATCGGCACGCCGGCCCGCGCATAGTCGTCGCGGACCTTCATCGACAGCACCCAGGTGTGCGGCGGCGTCCAGAAGAACACCACCAGGAACAGCACCACCGCGGCCCAGGACATCGAGTTGGTCACCGAGGACCAGCCGACCAGCACCGGCATGCAGCCGGCGATGCCGCCCCAGACGATGTTCTGCGAGGTGCGCCGCTTGAGCCCCAGCGTGTAGACGAACACGTAGAACAGCAGCGCGCCCAGCGCCAGCCCGGCCGACAGCCAGTTGACCCCGAAGCCCAGCAGCAGGGTCGAGACGACCGCGAGCACGACGCCGAACACCAGCGCCTCGCGCGGCGACACCATCCCGGTGACGATCGGCCGCCGCTCGGTGCGCGACATGATCGCGTCGATGTCCCGGTCGATGTACATGTTGAGGGCGTTGGCGCCGCCGGCCGAGAGGTAGCCGCCGATGACGACCTTCAGCACCAGCAGCATGTTCGGCACGCCCTGTTGAGCCAGGAACATCACCGGCACGGTGCTCATCAGCAGCAGCTCGATGATCCGCGGCTTGGTCAGTGCGACGAACGCGCCGACACGGGCCCCGAACGGCCGGTGCGCAGGAGTCGCCCCGGTGACCCCGGCGGGACGGGTTTCGACGGCGGTCACTAACACCCCAACTGAAGATGAATCCTCGCAGGCGTCCACAGGAACGAAGGGTCCCGAATCGTCCGCTCTGCGCGTACCACGACACCATAGACGTTCCATATATCGCATCCGGCTCCGGGGTCCCCCGGCGAGGCGGAACGCACACCCCCGGGTGAACCGCCCGGGCGACGCCCCCGGAGGCCTCCGGGGAGGTCCGCTAGCCCGTCCTGACCACCGGAGCGGCGCGGAGCCGCGATTCGGGAGAGTCTGGGACAAATCCCTCCCGGCGTTCCCGGTGGGAATCTGCAGGGGGAATTGCCGGTTGTCCCAGCACGGAGGGTGAGCCCCGACCCGGACGGTAGGCTCGCACGCAGAAGCGGGATCTACCCTCCGTGACCGGCACCACCCAGCGTCGGGACCACAGCGCCGTGGCCGACCCGGTCCCCATTCACGGGGTCACTCTTCACAATGGAAGGAGCCCTGAGACAGGGTGAGCACTGCGCCGACGAACGCATTCGAGTGGACCGATCTGGACGAGCGCACGGTTGACACCGCGCGGGTCCTGGCCATGGACGCTGTCCAGAAGGTCGGCAACGGACATCCCGGGACGGCCATGTCGCTGGCCCCGGCCGCGTACCTGATCTTCCAGCGATTCCTGCGCCACGACCCGACGGACCCGTCCTGGGTCGGGCGCGACCGCTTCGTCCTCTCCCCCGGGCACACCAGCCTGACGCTCTACACCCAGCTGTACTTCTCGGGCTACGGCCTGGAGCTGGACGACCTCAAGGCCTTCCGCGTGGCCGGCAGCCGCACCCCGGGCCACCCCGAGCACGGCCACACCGCCGGCGTGGAGACCACCACCGGCCCGCTCGGCCAGGGCATCGCCAACGCGGTCGGCATGGCGATGGCCGCCCGCTACGAGCGCGGCCTGTTCGACCCGGAGACGGCGGCCGGGGAGTCCCCCTTCGACCACACCGTCTGGGCCATCGTCTCCGACGGCGACCTGGAGGAGGGCATCTCCGCCGAGGCCTCCTCGCTGGCCGGCCACCAGAAGCTGGGCAACCTGGTCGCGCTGTACGACGACAACCACATCTCGATCGAGGGCGACACCGAGACGGCCTTCTCCGAGGACGTCCTCAAGCGCTACGAGGCGTACGGCTGGCACGTGCAGCGCGTCACCCCGAAGGCCAACGGCGACATCGACGTCGAGGCCCTCGCCGGTGCGCTGGCCGCCGCCAAGGCCGAGACCTCCCGCCCGTCGCTGATCGCGATGCGCACGATCATCGCCTGGCCGGCCCCGGACGCCCAGAACACCGCCAAGGCGCACGGCTCCGCGCTCGGCGCCGCCGAGATCGCCGCCACCAAGAAGGTCCTGGGCTTCGACCCGGAGAAGACCTTCGAGGTCAGCGACCAGGTCATCGAGCACGCCCGGCTGGTCATCAAGCGCGGCAAGGCCGCCCGCGACCAGTGGCAGCAGGGCTTCGACGCCTGGCGCGCCGCCGACGCGCACCGGGCCGCCGAGTTCGACCGCATCCAGGCCGGCGAGCTGCCCGAGGGCTGGAAGAAGGCCGTCCCCTCCTTCCCGGCCGGCAAGGACGTCGCCACCCGCAAGGCCTCCGGCGAGACCCTCAAGGCGCTCGGCGCGGTGATCCCGGAGCTGTGGGGCGGCTCGGCCGACCTCGCGGAGTCCAACCTCACCACCATCGACGAGGACAGCTCCTTCCTCCCCGAGGGCAACCCGCTGAAGTCGGCGAGCCCGTACGGCCGGACGATCCACTTCGGCATCCGCGAGCACGCCATGGGCTCGACCATGAACGGCATCGCCCTGCACGGCAGGACCCGCGTGTACGGCGGCACCTTCCTGGTCTTCGCCGACTACATGCGCCCGGCCGTCCGTCTGGCCGCGCTGATGAAGCTGCCGGTCACCTACGTCTGGACGCACGACTCGATCGGCCTCGGCGAGGACGGCCCGACCCACCAGCCGGTCGAGCACATGGCCTCGCTGCGCGCCATCCCGGGCCTGGCCATGGTCCGCCCGGCCGACGCCAACGAGACGGCCGTCGCCTGGCGCACCCTCATCGAGCGCCAGACCAGCCACCCCGGCCCGGTCGGCCTCGCGCTGACCCGCCAGAACGTCCCGACCTTCGACCGCGAGGTCTTCGCCTCCGCCGAGGGCACCGCCAAGGGCGCCTACGTGCTGGCCGAGGCCTCCACCGGCGACCCGCAGGTGATCCTGCTGGGCACCGGCTCCGAGGTCCAGCTGGCCGTCCGGGCCCGCGAGGTGCTGGAGGCCGAGGGCATCGCCACCCGCGTGGTCTCGGTCCCGTCCTTCGAGTGGTTCCAGGAGCAGGACCAGGCCTACCGCGACAGCGTGCTGCCGCCGTCGGTCAAGGCCCGCGTCTCGGTCGAGGCCGGCATCGCCCAGGGCTGGCGCGAGCTGGTCGGCGACCACGGCCGGATCGTCTCGCTGGAGCACTTCGGCGCCTCCGCCGACTACAAGGTGCTCTTCGAGGAGTTCGGCATCACCAGCGAGCGCGTGGTGGCCGAGGCCCACAACGCCCTGCGCTCCCTCGAGGCCGTCAACCGCTAGCGGCACCCGGCCGGGGCCGCCGACCGCACATCGGCGCCCCGGCCCTTCGACCACCCCACGAAGCAGAAGAACAAAGGGACTGAAGCACCATGACTGACGCACTGAAGCGCCTCAGCGACGAAGGCGTTGCGATCTGGCTGGACGACCTCAGCCGCAAGCGGCTGAACTCCGGCAACCTGGCCGAACTGGTGCAGAACAAGCACGTGGTGGGCGTGACCACCAACCCGACCATCTTCCAGAAGGCCATCGCCGGCTCCGGGGACGACTCCTACGACGGCCAGCTGCGCGACCTCGCCGTCCGCAAGGTCACCACCGACGAGGCGATCCGCATGATCACCACCTCGGACGTGCGCGACGCGGCCGACGTGCTGCGCCCGGTCTACGACGCCTCCAACGGCCGCGACGGCCGGGTCTCCATCGAGGTCGACCCGCGCCTGGCGCACGAGACCGCCACCACCGTGGCCGAGGCCAAGCAGCTGTGGTGGCTGGTCGACCGCCCGAACGTCTTCATCAAGATCCCCGCCACCAAGGCCGGCCTGCCCGCGATCGCCGAGGTCATCGGCAGGGGCATCAGCGTCAACGTCACGCTGATCTTCTCGCTGGAGCGCTACAAGGCCGTCATCGACGCCTACCTGACCGGCCTGGAGGCCGCCAAGGCCAAGGGCCTGGACCTCTCCCAGATCGAGTCGGTCGCCTCCTTCTTCGTCTCCCGCGTGGACACCGAGATCGACAAGCGCCTGGACAAGATCGGCGGCGAGGCCAGGAACCTGCGCTCCAAGGCCGCGCTGGCCAACGCCCGCCTCGCCTACCAGGCGTACGAGGAGGTCTTCGGCAGCGTCGACGGCAAGACCGCCGGCAGCGCCCGCTGGAGCGCCCTGGAGGCCGCCGGCGCCAAGCCGCAGCGCCCGCTGTGGGCCTCGACCGGCGTCAAGGACCCGGCCCTGCCGGACACCCTGTACGTCACCGAGCTGGTCGCCCCCGGCACCGTCAACACGATGCCCGAGGCCACCCTGGACGCCACCGCCGACCACGGCGTGGTCACCGGCAACACCATCGCCCCCAACTACGCCGACGCCAAGGCCGTGCTGGACGCGATCGCCGCGGCCGGCGTGGACTACGACGACGTCGTCCAGCTGCTGGAGGACGAGGGCGTCGAGAAGTTCGAGCAGTCCTGGAACGAGCTGCTCGACACCGTCACCGCCTCGCTCGCTTCCTTCGCCGACGAGAAGTGACCCCTGCTCACAGCCAGCGCACGAAAGCGGAGCCCATCAAGTGAGCACTGATTTCCCCGAGTTGACACCGGAATCGGACGCGGACGATCTCCCGCCCACCCCCGTCAACCCGCTTCGTGACCCCTCCGACCGACGGCTCCCGCGCATCGCGGGGCCGTCCGGTCTGGTCATCTTCGGGGTCACCGGCGACCTGTCCCGCAAGAAGCTGATGCCGGCCATCTACGACCTGGCCAACCGCGGTCTGCTGCCGCCGGGCTTCTCCCTCGTCGGCTTCGCCCGCCGCGAGTGGGACGACGAGGACTTCGCCAAGGAGGTCCACGACGCCGTCCGGGACCACGCCCGCACCCCGTTCCGGGAGGAGGTCTGGCAGCAGCTCGCCAAGGGCATGCGCTTCGTCCACGGGACCTTCGACGACGACGACGCCTTCGACAAGCTGCGCGAGACCATCGAGGAGCTGGACAAGGCCCAGGGCACCGGCGGCAACTTCGCCTTCTACCTGTCCGTCCCGCCGAAGTTCTTCCCCACCGTCGTCCAGCAGCTCAAGAAGCACGGCCTGGCCGACCCGCCCTCCTCGCCCGCCAGCGGGCAGGAGGGGACCGGCAGGACCTCGTGGCGCCGCGCGGTCATCGAGAAGCCCTTCGGCCACGACCTGGAGAGCGCGCAGGAGCTCAACAAGGTCGTCCACGAGGTCTTCCCCCGGGACGAGGTCTTCCGGATCGACCACTACCTGGGCAAGGAGACGGTCCAGAACATCCTGGCGCTGCGCTTCGCCAACCAGATGTTCGAGCCGATCTGGAACCGGTCGTACGTCGACCACGTGCAGATCACCATGGCCGAGGACATCGGCATCGGCGGCCGGGCCGGCTACTACGACGGCATCGGCTCCGCCCGTGACGTGATCCAGAACCACCTGCTCCAGCTGATGGCGCTCACCGCCATCGAGGAGCCGGCGTCCTTCCACCCCAAGGCGCTGGTGGCCGAGAAGCTCAAGGTGCTCAGCGCCGTCAAGCTCCCGGCCGACCTCGGCCGGCACACCGTGCGCGGCCAGTACGCGTCCGGCTGGCAGGGCGGCGAGGAGGTCGTCGGCTACCTGGACGAGGACGGGATCGACCCGGACTCCAAGACCGACACCTACGCGGCCATCAAGCTGGAGATCAACAACCGCCGCTGGGCGGGCGTCCCGTTCTACCTGCGGACCGGCAAGCGCCTGGGCCGCCGGGTCACCGAGATCGCGGTCGTCTTCCAGCGCGCCCCGTACCTGCCGTTCGACTCCTACGCGACCGAGGAGCTGGGGCAGAACGCCCTGGTCATCCGGGTCCAGCCGGACGAGGGCGTCACCGTGCGGTTCGGCTCCAAGGTGCCGGGCACCTCCTTCGAGGTCCGGGACGTGACGATGGACTTCGCCTACGGCGAGTCCTTCACCGAGTCCAGCCCGGAGGCGTACGAGCGGCTCATCCTCGACGTGCTGCTCGGCGACGCCAACCTGTTCCCGCGCCACCAGGAGGTCGAGCTCTCCTGGCAGATCCTCGACCCGATCGAGAAGTACTGGGACACCCACGGCAAGCCCGCCCAGTACGCGGCGGGGACCTGGGGCCCGGTCGAGGCGGACGAGATGCTCGCACGAGACGGCAGGAGCTGGCGCCGGCCATGAAGATCGACCTCACCAACACGACGTCCAGCAAGATCAACGCCGCGCTGATGGAGGCGCGCCGGGCCCGCGGTTCCGGCGCCGCCGGCATGGTGCTCACCCTGGTGATCGTGACCGACGAGGGCAGCGCCTACGACGCCCTCAAGGCCGCCAACGACGCCTCCCGCGAGCACCCGATGCGCACCCTCGCGGTGATCAAGCGCGCCGGGCGCTCGCCCCGGGCCCGCGCCGAGACCCGGCTGGACGCCGAGATCCTGGTCGGCTCGGACGCCGGCTCCGGCGAGACGGTCGTCCTGCGGATGCACGGCGAACTCGCCGCGCACGCCCAGTCGGTGGTCCTGCCGCTGCTGCTGCCGGACGCCCCGACCGTCGTCTGGTGGCCGGACAACGCGCCGCTGCACCCGGCGCAGGACCCGCTGGGCTCGATCGCCCAGCGCCGGATCACCGACGCCGTCACCGCCGAGTCCCCGGTCGGCCAGCTCGCCCAGCGCGCGCAGAGCTACACCCCGGGCGACACCGACCTGGCCTGGACCCGGGTCACCGGCTGGCGCTCGATGCTGGCCGCCGCGCTGGACCAGCGGCCGTCCACGATCGTCTCCGCGGTGGTCGAGGGCGAGTCCTACAACCCCAGCGTCGAGCTGCTCGGCCTCTGGCTGACCAACCGGCTGCACGTGCCGGTCGAGCGGGTCGTCACCAACGGCCCCGGCATCACCGCGGTGCACCTGCGCACCAAGGACGGGGACATCACCCTGGACCGCCCGGACGGCCTGCTGGGCACGCTCTCCATGCCCGGCTCGCCGGACCGCCAGGTGGCGCTCAAGCGGCGCGAGACCTCGGAGCTGATCGCCGAGGAGCTGCGCCGCCTGGACCCGGACGACATCTACGCGACGGCCGTGCGCACGCCCGTCGACCAGCTGCACGAGCCGGCCAACGCCGAGACCGCGGCGGCGGAGAGGGTCGCCCGGGAGGTCGCCGAGGACGCCGTCGAGGAGGCCGCCGAGGCCGCCGTGGCCAACCCGGACCGGGTGACCGCCGGGACGGCGGACCGGAAGCCCGCCCGGAAGGCCGCCGGCAAGCGCGCCGCCAAGGACGACGCATGACCAACGCGACCCCCCAGCTCGTCGTCCACCGGGACAAGGAGCTGATGGCCCAGGCGGCCGCGGCCCGTCTGATCACCCGGATCGTGGACGCCCAGGCCGCCCGCGGCAGCGCCTCGGTGGTGCTCACCGGCGGCCGCAACGGCAACGCCCTGCTGGCCGCGATCGCCGCCTCCCCGGCGCGCGACGCGGTCGACTGGGGCCGGCTGGACCTCTGGTGGGGCGACGAGCGCTTCCTGCCCGCCGCCGACCCGGAGCGCAACGCCGTCCAGGCCCGCGCCGAACTGCTGGACGCCGTCCCGCTCGACCCGGCGCGGGTGCACGAGATGCCCGCCTCGGACGGGGTGGACGGCTCGGACGTGGAGGCCGCCGCCGCCCGCTACGCCGAGGAGCTGGCGAAGGCGGCCGGCCCGGGCGACCGGCTCGGCGTCCCGGCCTTCGACGTGCTGCTGCTCGGCGTCGGCCCGGACACCCACGTCGCATCGCTCTTCCCCGAGCACCCGGGCGTGCGGGAGACCGAGCTGACCGTGGTCGGCGTGCGCGGGGCCCCCAAGCCCCCGCCGACCCGGGTCTCGCTCACCCTCCCGGCGATCCGCACCGCCCGCGAGGTCTGGCTGCTGGCCGCCGGGGAGGACAAGGCGGGCGCGGTCGCGCTGGCGCTGTCCGGCCCGGGCGAGCTCCAGGCGCCCGCCTCCGGGGCGTACGGCCGCAGCCGCACCCTGTGGCTGCTGGACCGCGCCGCCGCGGAGCGGATCCCGCCGCAGCTCTACCCACCGGCCTCCGCGTAGCCGGCCCGGCGACGCCGAAGGGCGCCACCGTCACTCGACGGTGGCGCCCTTCGTGCTGTTTGCCGTTGCGTTCGGACCGTTGCGCCGGACTCAGATCTCGCCGCGGAGCTTCGCCAGCGCCTCGGCCAGGATCGCCTCGCCGTCGGCGTCGGTGCGCCGCTCACGGACGTAGGCGAGGTGGGTCTTGTAGGGCTCGTTGCGCGAGGGCGCCGGCGGGTTGTGCTGGTCCTGCCCCGCGGGGAAGCCGCAGCGCGGGCAGTCCCAGGTCTCCGGGATCGCCGCTTCGGCGGCGAAGCTGGGACGGGTCTCGTGCTTGTTCGCGCACCAGAAGGAGATCCGGTTGCGCGGGGCGGACTCGCCGCGCTCCGCCTCGCCCATCGGGCCGGCCCCGACCCTGCTGCCACGGATGGCATTGCCACTTGCCACGGTCTGACTCCCTGCGTACTGGTGCGCCGACCCGCCGCGGTGCGCGTCGGTGGCGAAAGTCGTCCTAGTGTAAGCAGGTGTTAAGCATCCGCCACCATCGCCTCCGCACCCGACCGTCCCAGGATAGGCGCTCGGGCGACGGGGCGTCAGGGATACGTCAGACCGAGGTCTTCATCAGCAGGCCGAGGACGATGATGGACGCGAACCATCCCACGCCGACCACGATGGTGATGCGGTCCAGGTTGCGCTCGGCCACCGCCGAACCGCCGCCGGTGGACATCGCGCCACCGCCGAACATGTCCGACAGGCCGCCGCCCTTCCCCTTGTGCAGCAGCACCAGCAGGATCATCAGAAGACTGAAGATGATCAGGGCAATCGAGAACCCGAGAACCACGACGGGACCAACTCTCTCGTATCTTCGGCGAAGGGGCCGGGCCGCGTACGGCGGTCCGGCCCCAAAGCCTACGTTGCTGCGGCGGCGTTAGCCTACTGCCTGCTCACGGTAGCGCACGATCTTGACGAACTCGTCGGCGTCCAGCGAGGCACCGCCGACCAGGCCGCCGTCGATGTCGGGCTTGGCCATCAGACCGGCCGCGCTCGACGACTTCACCGAACCGCCGTACAGCACCCGGACCTTGCCGGCCAGCCCGGCGTCGTACAGCTCGGCGATCCGCTTGCGGATGGCGGCGCAGACCTCCTGCGCGTCCTCCGGGGTGGCCACCTCGCCGGTGCCGATCGCCCAGACCGGCTCGTAGGCGACCACGATCGACTCGGCCTGGTGGGCCGGGACGTCGGCCAGGCCGCCGTCCAGCTGGGCCAGGGTGTACTCGACGTGGGTGCCGGCCTTGCGGATCTCCAGCGGCTCGCCGACGCACAGGATCGGGGTGACCCCGGCCCGGTAGGCGGCCTTCACCTTGGCGTTGACGATCTCCTCGTTCTCGCCGTGGTACTGGCGGCGCTCGGAGTGGCCGATCACCGCGTAGGTGCACTGGAGCTTGGCCAGCATCGGGCCGGAGACCTCGCCGGTGTAGGCCCCGCCGTCGTGCTGCGAGATGTCCTGCGAGCCGTACTTGATCTTCAGCTTGTCGCCGAAGACCAGGGTCTGCACCGAGCGCAGGTCGGTGAACGGCACCAGGACGGCGACCTCGACGGCCTCGTAGTCCTTGTCGGCCAGCGCGAAGGCCAGCTTCTGGGTGTGCTGGATGGCCTCAAGGTGGTTGAGGTTCATCTTCCAGTTGCCCGCCATCAGCGGGAGACGGTCGGTCATGTGTGTCAGTCCTCCAGTGCGGCGAGACCGGGGAGGGTCTTGCCCTCCAGGTACTCGAGGCTGGCGCCGCCGCCGGTCGAAATGTGTCCAAAGGCGTTCTCGTCGAAGCCCAGGATGCGGACGGCCGCGGCGGAGTCGCCGCCGCCGACCACGGTGAACGCGTCGCTGTCGAGCAGGGCCTGCGCGACGGCCTTGGTGCCGTTCGCGTAGTCCGGGTGCTCGAAGACGCCCATCGGGCCGTTCCAGAACACCGTGCCCGCGTCGGCCAGCTTGGCCGCGTACAGCTCGCGGGTCTTCGGGCCGATGTCCAGGCCCTCCTGGTCGGCCGGGATGGCGTCGGCATCGACGGTCGTGGGGTTCGCCGGGGCCTTGGTCTTGAGGTCCGGGAACTCGGCGGAGACCAGGACGTCCGTCGGCAGCACGAACTCGACGCCCCGCTGCTCGGCCCGGGCCAGGTACTCCAGGCAGACCGGGATCTGGTCCGCCTGCAGCAGCGAGATGCCGACCTCGTGGCCCTTGGCCTTGAGGAAGGTGTACGCCATGCCGCCGCCGATCAGGATCCGGTCGGCCTTCTCCAGCAGGTTGTCGATCACGCCGAGCTTGTCGGAGACCTTGGCGCCCCCGAGCACGACGACGTACGGGCGGGCGACGTCCTCGGTGAGCTTCTTCAGCACGCCGACCTCGGTGGCGATCAGGTCGCCGGCGGCGTGCGGCAGCAGCGCCGGCAGGTCGAACACCGAGGCGTGCTTGCGGTGCACGGCGCCGAAGCCGTCGCCCACGTACAGGTCGGCCAGCGCGGCCAGCTGCTCGGCGAAGGCCTTGCGCTCGGCGTCGTCCTTGCTGGTCTCGCCCGCGTTGAAGCGCAGGTTCTCCAGCAGCGCGACCTCGCCGTTCGCCAGCGCGGCGGCGGTGGCCTCGGCACTGTCGCCGACGGTGTCGGTGGCGAAGGCGACGTCCTTGCCGAGGATCTCGCCGAGGCGCTCGGCCACCGGGGCGAGCGAGAACCGCGACTCCGGCTCGCCCTTGGGGCGGCCGAGGTGCGAGGCGACGACGACCTTCGCACCGGCCGCGGCCAGCTTGGCGATGGTCGGCGCGACGGCGCGGATGCGGCCGTCGTCGGTGATCGTGTCGCCGTCCAGCGGCACGTTCAGGTCGGCGCGCACGAAGACGCGCTTGCCTTCGACACCGGCTTCGATGAGCTCTTCGATGGTCTTCACGGGGATTCGGTTTCTCCTGGGGAGATGGTTGATGCGCAGTGAGGCGGCACGGCGCAGGGGCCGCCTGAGAAGTCCTTGAGCGCGGAACGAGGGCCCGGTCGGCACCGTACGCCGTCCGGGCCCTCGCCCCTACATCACGTCAGCTCCCGCAACGTCAGAGCTGCCCGCCGACGAGGGCGACCAGGTCGACGACGCGGTTCGAGTAGCCCCACTCGTTGTCGTACCAGCCGAGCACCTTGACCTGGTTGCCCTGGACCATGGTGAGCTGGCTGTCGAAGATGCACGAGGCCGGGTCGTTCACGATGTCCGAGGAGACGATCGGGTCCTCGGTGTAGGCCAGGATGCCCTTGAGCGGGCCCTCCTGCGCGGCCTTCTGGAAGGCGGCGTTGACCTCGTCCTTGGTGACCTCGCGCTCCAGGGTGACGACCAGGTCGGTGATGGAGCCGGTCGGGACCGGGACGCGCAGCGAGGTGCCGTCCAGCTTGCCCTTCAGCTCCGGCAGGACCAGGGCGGTCGCCTTGGCGGCGCCGGTCGAGGTCGGGATGATGTTCTGCGAGGCCGCACGAGCACGGCGCAGGTCCTTGTGCGGGAAGTCCAGGGTCACCTGGTCGTTGGTGAACGCGTGGACGGTGGTCATCAGACCCTTGACGATGCCGAAGCTCTCGTTCAGCACCTTCGCCATCGGCGCCACACAGTTGGTGGTGCAGGAGGCGTTGGAGATGATGTGGTGGTTGGCGGCGTCGTACTTCTCGTCGTTGACACCCAGGACGATGGTGACGTCCTCGTCGGTGGCGGGCGCCGAGATGATGACCTTCTTCGCGCCGGCGGCGAGGTGCTTCTTCGCGGCCTCGGCCTTGGTGAAGATGCCGGTGGACTCGACGACGATGTCGGCGCCCAGGGCGGCCCACGGAAGGTTCGCGGGGTCACGCTCGGCGGTCACCTTGAAGGTGTGGCCGTCGACGGTGATGCTGTCCTCGGTGTGCGAGACCTCGGCCTGGAGGGTACCCAGGGTGGTGTCGTACTTGAGCAGGTGAGCCAGGGTCTTCGTGTCGGTGAGGTCGTTGACACCGACGATCTCGATGTCCGCGCCCTGGGCCTTGACCGCGCGGAAGAAGTTGCGGCCGATGCGGCCGAAGCCGTTGATGCCTACCCGGATCGTCACGAACCGATCTCCTCGTTAGGTACGCCGGGCGCGAGGCCCGGCGGGATGAGATTTGGGAAGTCCCCGACCGCCTATGACCCTACCTCTCCGGGGCCTGGGACGGCACATCGCGCCGCCTGGTGAGACCGGGCGTGGCGTGCCCCAAACCCCATTTCAGGCCGTCCGGCCCTGGCCCGCCGGGCAGTTGGTCCCAGGTCAGTGGTCTCTACCAATTCAGGAGTGCCGCGGCTGTCCGGAAACGACCGCGGCCGGCGCCCGGAAGTCCGGGCACCGGCCTGTCGTGATCACGGAGCGTGAGCGTGGGCGTCAGTTCATCGCCATCTCGGTCAGTTCATCGCCATCTCGTCGGTGAGGCTGGCCTCGGTGCTCGGCAGGCCGAGCTCGGAGGCCCGCTTGTCGGCCATCGCCAGCAGGCGGCGGATCCGGCCGGCCACCGCGTCCTTGGTCAGCGGCGGGTCGGCGAGCGCGCCCAGCTCCTCCAGCGAGGCCTGCTTGTGCTGCATCCGCAGCTGGCCGGCCGCGGCCAGGTGCTCGGGCACCTCGTCGCCGAGGATCTCCAGCGCGCGGGCCACCCGGGCGCCGGCCGCCACCGCGGCGCGGGCCGAGCGGCGCAGGTTGGCGTCGTCGAAGTTGGCCAGCCGGTTGGCGGTGGCGCGCACCTCGCGCCGCATCCGGCGCTCCTCCCAGGCGAGCACCGACTCGTGCGCGCCGAGCCGGGTCAGCAGGGCGCCGATCGCGTCGCCGTCGCGGATCACCACCCGGTCGACGCCGCGCACCTCGCGGGCCTTGGCCGGGATGCCGAGCCGGCGGGCGGCGCCGACCAGGGCGAGGGCGGCCTCCGAGCCGGGGCAGGTGATCTCCAGCGAGGAGGAGCGGCCCGGCTCGGTGAGCGAGCCGTGCGCCAGGAAGGCGCCGCGCCAGGCCGCCTCGGCATCGCAGGTGGCCCCGGAGACGACCGCCGGGGGCAGGCCCCGGATCGGACGGCCGCGGCCGTCCACGAGCCCGGTCTGGCGCGCCAGCAGCTCGCCGTCCTTGACCACCCGGACCACGAAGCGGCTGCCCCGGCGCAGTCCGCCGGGGGCCATCACCACCAGGTCCGAGGAGTGCCCGAAGATCTCCAGCAGGTCCTTGCGCAGCCGCCGTGCCGCCGCTCCGGTGTCCAGCTCCGCCTCGATCACGATGCGGCCGCTCACGATGTGCAGCCCGCCCGCGAACCGCAGGATCGCCGACACCTCCGCCTTGCGACAGCAGGCCCGGGTGACCGGGAGCCGGCTGATCTCGTCCTTCACCGCTGGAGTCATCGCCATGGCCCGATCCTTCCATGTGTCCGGAAAATCCGGTCGTACGCTGCCGCCAACAGCTCGGGGTCGTGTCGCGGCGTCCCGTCGGCGCGGGCCACCGAGCCGAGCACCAGAGCCGCTCCCATCCGTTCGGCGGCCTTCTCCAGTCCGTCCAGGTCGGCCTGGCCGAAGGCCCCGCCGGTGACGGCGCGCTCGTCCACCAGGATCGCATCCACGGCGAGGTCCGGAGCGTGGTCGGCGATGACCTCCAGGTGACGCTGCGGCGTGAAGCCCTCGGTCTCCCCCGGCTGGGGGGCCAGGTTCAGGGTGAGCAGGCGGCGGGCGCGGGTCTCGGTGAGCGCCGCGGCCAGCTCGGGCACCAGCAGGTGCGGCAGCACGCTGGTGAACCAGGAGCCGGGGCCGAGCACCACCCAGTCCGCCTCCCGGACGGCGGTGACCGCCTCCGGGACGGCGGGCGGCTCGTCCGGCAGCAGCCGGATCGACTGCACGGTGCCCGGGGTCACCGCGACGTCGGCCTGGCCGCGCACGGCCGTGACCTCGCCGGGCCGCAGCGGGTCGTGACCGCGGACGGTCGCCTCGATGTCCAGCGGCACCGCCGACATCGGCAGCACCCGGCCCTGCACGTTGAGCAGCCGGCCGACCCAGTCCAGTGCCGCCACCGGGTCGCCCAGCTTCTCCCAGAGCGCGACGATCAGCAGGTTGCCCACCGCGTGGCCGCCGAGCTCGCCGTTGCCGGTGAAGCGCTGCTGGATCACCTCGGACCAGGTGCGGCCCCAGTCGTCGTCCCCGCACAGCGCGGCCAGCGCCTTGCGCAGGTCGCCCGGGGGCAGCACACCCAGCTCCTCGCGCAGCCGGCCGCTGGAGCCGCCGTCGTCGGCGACGGTGACCACGGCGGTGAGGTCGCTGGTGAGCCGGCGCAGCGCCGACAGCGAGGCCGACAGACCCTGCCCGCCGCCGAGCGCGGTGATCCTGGGCGCCGGATTGGCGCGGGCGGGACTGCTGCGCGGACGGCCCGGCGCCGTGGGCCGGGCCGGGCTGCCCGCCCGGTCACCGGTCCTGCTCTGCGGCTGTCGCCCGGGCACGTATCCCGCCACACTCACCTCGCGTTCCTCGGCCCGCCGACCGCTCCGCCGGCGGGCCCGGCAGGGAGGCGGCGGTTACTCCCGTCCCATGTCACGGTGGACGAGCACCGTCTCGACTCCGTCGGCGATGAGACGCTTGGTCAGACGCTCGGACATGGCGACGCTGCGGTGCTTGCCACCGGTGCAGCCTACGGCAAGCGTCATGTAGCGCTTCCCCTCGCGGCGGTATCCCTCGGTGATGATGCGCAGGAGCTGGGCGTAACCGTCCAGGAACTCGTTGGCTCCGGGCTGCTGGAAGACGTAGTCGGCGACGTCCGCGTCGGTGCCGGTGCGGGCCCGCAGTTCGGGCACCCAGTGCGGGTTGGGCAGGAAGCGGCAGTCCACCACGAGGTCGGCGTCGACCGGCAGGCCGTACTTGAATCCGAAGGACATCACGGTGGCGCGCAGCTCGGGCTCGTCGTGGTCGGCGAACTGGGCGTCCAGCTTGGCGCGCAGCTGGTGCACGTTGAGGTTGGAGGTGTCGATCACCAGGTCGGCCTCGCCGCGCAGGTCGCGCAGCAGGTCGCGCTCCTGGGCGATGCCGTCCACGATCCGGCCGTCGGCCTGCAACGGGTGCGGGCGGCGGACGCTCTCGAAGCGGCGCACCAGCGCCTCGTCGGAGGAGTCCAGGAAGACGACCCGGAGCCGGACCCCGCGCTTCTCCAGCTCGTCCAGCGAGGTGAGCAGGTCGTCGAAGAACTGCCGGCCGCGGACGTCCACGACCACGCCGATCCTGGCGACGTTGCCCTGGGAGCGCGCGCCCAGGTCGACCATGGTCGGAATCAGGGCCGGCGGCAGGTTGTCCACCACGAACCAGCCGAGGTCCTCCAGGCACTTGGCCGCGGTGGAGCGGCCGGCTCCGGACATCCCGGAGATGATCACCAGCTCCGGCGCGTTCTCGGCCACGTCTGACACGGTCACTTCGGTTCCCCGCTCTCGGTCTTTCTGCTGGGGAGAACGCGTACGGCTCGGCCGCCCTTCCCCGGCCCGGGCAGGCGGGCGGGGCCGGGGCACACCGGCTGACGGGCGGCGTCGGCCGTCATGGCGTCTCCTGGGATGGTGCGGTCTGGGGTGCTGCTGCCACCGGCTCGGCGGCCTGCTCGGCCCCGTCCTCGATGATCTCGCCGGTCGCGGTGTTGACCGCGGGTGCGACGGGTGTACGGGACGACAACGCCTCCGCAACAGTCTGCGCGGTGCGGCGTCCGATGCCGGGTACCTCGCAGAGCTCGTCCACGGTGGCGGCCCGGAGCTTCTTCAGCGAGCCGAAGTGCTTGAGCAGCGCCCGGCGGCGAGTCTCGCCGAGGCCCGGGACGGAGTCCAGTTCCCCGGCGGTGAGTCGCTTGGAACGCTTGTTGCGCTGATAGCTGATCGCGAAGCGGTGCGCCTCGTCGCGGACCCGCTGGAGCAGGTAGAGGCCCTCGCTGGAGCGGGGCAGCACCACCGGGTCGTCCTCGCCGGGCAGCCAGACCTCCTCCAGGCGCTTGGCCAGGCCGCACAGCGCGACGTCGTCGATGCCGAGCTCGTCCAGGGCGCGCTTGGCGGCGGCGACCTGCGGCTGCCCGCCGTCGACGACCAGCAGCTGCGGCGGGTAGGCGAAGCGCTTGGGGCGGCCGTCCTCGTCCCGGGTGCCGCCGGTGCCGGTGTCCGGGTCGGTGCCGCCGCCCGGGTCGGTGCCGGTGTCGTCCTCCTCCGGGACGGCCCACTCGCCGGTCTGCTCGCGCTCCTGGAGGTAGCGGCGGAAGCGCCGGCCGATCACCTCGTGCATCGAGCGGACGTCGTCCTGGCCCTCGAAGCCCTTGATCTGGAACCGGCGGTACTCGCTCTTGCGGGCCAGGCCGTCCTCGAAGACGACCATGGAGGCGACCACGTCCTCGCCCTGGAGGTGGGAGATGTCGTAGCACTCGATGCGCAGCGGGACGGAGTCCAGCTCCAGCGCGTCGGCGATCTCCTGGAGGGCGCGGCTGCGGGTGGTGAGGTCGGAGGCGCGCTTGGTCTTGTGCAGTGCGAGCGCCTGCTGGGCGTTGCGCTGCACGGTGGCCATCAGGTCCTTCTTGTCGCCGCGCTGGGGGACGCGCAGGTCGACCTGGCTGCCGCGCAGGCCGCTCAGCCACTCGCGGACCGGCTCCGCCGGGGCGGGCAGGGCGGGGACGAGCACCTCGCGGGGGACGGACTCGCCGCCGCCGTAGAGCTGCTGGAGGGCGTGCTCGACCAGGCCGGCGGTGTCGACGTCCTCGACCTTGTCGGTGACCCAGCCGCGCTGGCCGCGCACCCGGCCGCCGCGGACGTGGAAGATCTGCACGGCGGCTTCGAGCTCGTCCTCGGCGAGGGCCAGCAGGTCGGCGTCGGTGGCGTCGGCGAGCACGATGGCGTTCTTCTCCATCGCGCGCTTGAGGGCGCCGATGTCGTCCCGCAGCCGGGCCGCCTTCTCGTACTCCAGTTCCTCGGCGGCCTCCTGCATCTGTTCTTCCAGCCGGCGCAGGTAGTTGCCGGTGCGCCCGGCCATGAAGTCGCAGAAGTCCTCGGCCAGCGCGCGGTGTTCGTCCGCCGAGACCTTGCCGACGCAGGGCGCGGCGCACTTGCCGATGTAGCCGAGCAGGCAGGGCCGGCCGACCTGGCGGGCGCGCTTGAAGACGCCGTTGGAGCAGGTGCGGACGGGGAAGACGCGCAGCAGCAGGTCGACCGTCTCGCGGATCGCCCAGGCGTGCCCGTACGGGCCGAAGTAGCGCACGCCCTTCTTGTGCGCCCCGCGCATCACCTGGACCCGCGGGTACTCCTCGTCGAGGGTGACGGCGAGTTCCGGATAGCTCTTGTCGTCGCGGTACTTGACGTTGAACCGCGGGTCGAACTCCTTGATCCAGGAGTACTCCAGCTGGAGCGCCTCGACCTCGGTCCCGACCACGGTCCACTCCACCGAGGCGGCGGTGGTGACCATCGTCGCGGTGCGCGGGTGCAGACCGGCCAGGTCCTGGAAGTAGGACGACAGGCGCGGCCGCAGGCTCTTGGCCTTCCCGACGTAGATGACCCGGCCGTGGGCGTCGCGGAACCGGTAGACGCCGGGGGAGGTCGGGATCGCACCGGGCGCGGGGCGGTAGGTGCTCGGGTCAGCCATGGGTCCACCGTACCGAGTGGGGCCGGGGCCGCGGGGCGGAGATCGTCGGGGAGGACCGTGGCGGTCGGAAGGCGGTCAACTGGGTCAGCTCGGGGTCACCTTGAGGTTGCCGCCCTCGACCGTGACGGTGTAGGCGGGCAGCGGGGAGGGGGCCGGTCCGTCCTGCACGGCGCCGTCGGCGATGGCGAAGCGGCTGCCGTGGCAGGGGCACTGGATCTGGTTGTTCTTCACCTGGTCCACGAGGCAGCCGGCGTGGGTGCACCGGGCGTTGAACGCCTTGTACTGGCCCGCGGTGGGCTGGGTCACCACGATCTTCTGCTCGCGGTAGACCTTGCCGCCGCCCTCCGGCACGGCCGAGGCCGGGCCGAGGTCGACCGGGCCCTTGGGGGCGCTGTTGCCGGAGGAGGCGGAGGAGCTGCACCCGGTGACCGCCACGGTGCCGCCGGCCGCCAGGACGGCCGCGGCCCCGCAGAGCAGGGTGCGGCGGGAGGCGGTGGGGCTGGTCTCGGGGGCCTCGGACATCGGTGTGCTCCTACGGTTGCTGCTGCGGCGAGGGACCACGGAATTCTATGCCGCGCCACCCCGCCGCTCCCGGGCCACCCGGACGGTGCGGGCGGCGGGGAGCGGCGGGGTGGACGGACGGGGCTACTTCTTCGCGGCGGCCGCGCGCTTGCGCGGCGCCCTCTTCGCCGGGGCGGCGACCGGGGCGTCCGCGAAGTCGGCCGGCAGGATGTCCCGCAGGAACTTGCCGGTGTGGCTCTCCGGGACGGCGGCGATCTGCTCCGGGGTGCCCTCGGCGACCACCGTGCCGCCGCCGGAGCCGCCCTCGGGGCCCATGTCGACGACCCAGTCGGCGGTCTTGATCACGTCGAGGTTGTGCTCGATGACGATCACCGTGTTGCCCTTGTCCACCAGCCCGCTGAGCACCTTGATCAGCTTGCTGATGTCCTCGAAGTGCAGGCCGGTGGTGGGCTCGTCCAGCACGTAGACCGTCCGCCCGGTGGAGCGCTTCTGGAGCTCCGAGGCGAGCTTGACGCGCTGCGCCTCACCGCCGGAGAGGGTGGGCGCGGACTGGCCGAGCCGGACGTAGCCGAGGCCGACGTCGTTGAGCGTGCGCAGGTGCCGGGCGATCGCCGGGACGGCCTCGAAGAAGTCCAGGGCCTCCTCGATCGGCATGTCCAGCACCTCGGCGATGGACCTGCCCTTGTAGTGGACCTCCAGCGTCTCCCGGTTGTACCGGGCGCCGTGGCAGACCTCGCACGGCACGTAGACGTCCGGCAGGAAGTTCATCTCGATCTTGATGGTGCCGTCGCCCGAGCAGTTCTCGCAGCGGCCGCCCTTGACGTTGAAGGAGAACCGGCCGGGCAGGTAGCCGCGGACCTTCGCCTCCTGCGTCTCCGCGAAGAGCCGGCGGACGTGGTCGAACACGCCGGTGTAGGTGGCCGGGTTGGAGCGCGGGGTGCGGCCGATCGGCGACTGGTCGACGTGCACCACCTTGTCCACCTGGTCGGTGCCGGTGATCCGGGTGTGCCGGCCGGGCACGCTGCGGGCGCCGTTCAGCTCCCGCGCGAGGTGGGTGTACAGGATGTCGTTGACCAGCGTCGACTTGCCGGAGCCGGAGACGCCGGTGATCGCGGTGAAGGTGCCCAGCGGGAAGCCGACCGTGACGTCCTTGAGGTTGTGCTCGCGGGCGCCGTGGACGGTCAGCTGGCGCTTCTTGTCCCGCTCGCGGCGGGAGGCCGGGATCGGGATGGACCGCTTGCCGGAGAGGTACTGGCCGGTCAGCGACTCCTTGTTGGTGAGCAGCTGCTTCAGCGAGCCGGAGTGCACCACCTTGCCGCCGTGCTCGCCGGCGCCCGGGCCGATGTCGACCACCCAGTCCGCGGTCTTGATGGTGTCCTCGTCGTGCTCGACGACGATCAGGGTGTTGCCGATGTCGCGCAGCCGCACCAGCGTCTCGATCAGCCGGTGGTTGTCCCGCTGGTGCAGGCCGATGGACGGCTCGTCCAGCACGTACAGCACGCCGACCAGGCCGGAGCCGATCTGGGTGGCCAGCCGGATGCGCTGGGCCTCGCCGCCGGACAGGGTGCCGGCCGCGCGGTCGAGCGAGAGGTAGTCCAGGCCGACGTCGACCAGGAAGCGCAGCCGCTCGTTGACCTCCTTGAGGACCCGCTCGGCGATCTGCTTGTCCCGGGCGTTCAGCTTCATCGCGCCCAGGAACTCGGAGCAGTCGCTGATCGACATCGAGGAGACGTCGGCGATCGACCTGCCCTCGACGGTGACCGCGAGCACCACCGGCTTGAGCCGGGTTCCCCGGCAGGTCGGGCAGGGCACCTCGCGCATGTAGCCCTCGAAGCGCTCGCGGCTGCTGTCGCTCTCCGCCTCGGTGTGCCGGCGCTGGATGAACGGGATCGCGCCCTCGAAGCCGGTGCTGTACGAGCGCTCCCGGCCGAAGCGGTTGCGGTAGCGGACCTCCACCTGGTGCTTGTGCCCGTACAGCAGCGCCTTCCTGGCCCGGGCGGGCAGCCCGGCCCAGGGGATGTCGGTGCGGAAGCCGAGCTCCCCGGCGAGCGCGTCGATCAGGCGCTGGAAGTACTCCTTGGCGTGCCCGGCCGACCACGGGTGGATCGCGCCCTCGTCCAGCGAGCGCTCGACGTCGGGCACGACCAGCTCCGGGTCGACCTCCATCCGGTTGCCCAGGCCCGAGCAGTCCGGGCAGGCGCCGAACGGCGAGTTGAAGGAGAACGAGCGCGGCTCCAGCTCCTCGAACGACACGTCGTCGTACGGGCAGTAGAGGTGCTCGGAGTACATCCGCTCGCGCTCCGGGTCGTCCTCGGGGAGGTCGACGAAGTCGAGCACGACCATGCCGCCGGACAGGCGCAGGGCCGTCTCCACCGAGTCGGTGAGCCGCCGCTTGGCGCTGTCCTTGACGGTCAGGCGGTCGATCACCACCTCGATGGTGTGCTTCTCCTGCTTCTTGAGCTTCGGCGGCTCGGCGAGCTGGATCGTCCCGCCGTCGACGCGGGCGCGGGAGTAGCCCTTGGACTGGAGGTCGGCGAAGAGGTCGACGAACTCGCCCTTGCGCTCGCGCACCACCGGGCTCAGCACCTGGAAGCGGGTGCCCTCGGCGAGCTCCAGCACCTTGTCCACGATCGCCTGCGGCGACTGCTTGGCGATCGGCCGGCCGCAGTGCGGACAGTGCGGCTTGCCGATCCGGGCGAACAGCAGGCGCAGGTAGTCGTAGACCTCGGTGATGGTGCCGACGGTCGAACGGGGGTTGCGGTTGGTGGACTTCTGGTCGATCGAGACGGCCGGGGAGAGGCCCTCGATGAAGTCCACGTCGGGCTTGTCCATCTGCCCGAGGAACTGGCGGGCGTAGGAGGACAGCGACTCCACGTAGCGGCGCTGGCCCTCGGCGAAGATCGTGTCGAAGGCGAGCGAGGACTTGCCGGAGCCGGAGAGGCCCGTGAAGACGATGAGGGAGTCGCGGGGCAGGTCGAGCGAGACGTTCTTGAGGTTGTGCTCGCGAGCACCGCGGACGATGAGGCGGTCGGCCACTGCTTCTGGCGCCTTTCTCCGGGGCGAGAGGGCTTGCGGTGAGTATCGGTACTTCTTCCAGGATGCGGCAGCCAGCCTATAGCTCAGACGTTCGAATATCGACTCTGTCCAGCGGAGACCACCCGAACGAGTGAGGGCCACCCCGGGACCGTCCGTACCCGCACGGCGCGCATAGCCGAAAACCCCCTGCTCAGGGCGCGGATCCGGCGGTAGCGTCACCTGGTCAACGAGCGAAGCCCCCGCGGGCAACGCACCCTCTCGTCACAGAAGGCAGATTCGATGACCGACCCGCAGCCGACCGACCCGCAGTCCGCCGCCGCGTCCGCCGCCCGGCACCTGGCCCGGGTCGAGGAGAGCACCCGGCACCTGCTGCACACCGCGGCCGAGCTGAAGCCCGAGGCCCTCGCCGAGCCCTCCGCGCTGCCCGGCTGGACCCGCGGCCACGTGCTGGCCCACCTCGCCCGCAACGCCGACTCCCTGGTCAACCTGCTGACCGGCGCCCGCACCGGCACCGACATCCCCCAGTACGCCGGCAACGAGGCCCGCGACCAGGACATCGAGCGCGACGCGCCGCGCCCGCTGGAGGTCCAGCTCGCCGACCTTCGGGAGTCCCACGAGCGCTTCCTCGCCGCCGCCGCGCTGATGGACCCCGAGGCCTGGGCCGTCGGGGTCAGGCACCGCTCCGGCTACGTCTTCCCGGCCTTCGACATCCCGGGCAAGCGCGTGGTCGAGCTGGAGTTCCACCACGTCGACCTGGACGGCGGCTACACCCCGGCGCACTGGCCGCAGGAGTTCGCGGTCACCCGGTTCCGCGGGCTCGCCGAGGGGCTGGCCGGGGAGGCCGGCCTGCCCCCCGTGGAGCTGGTCGCCGACGACACCGAGGACCGCGCCGTGATCGGCACCGGCACCCCGGCCCTGACCGTCGAGGGCCCGGTCCGCGCGCTGACCGCGTGGCTCTCCGGCCGCTCCACCGGCGACGGCCTGCGCCACGCCCCCGGCACCACCCTCCCCCGGCTTCCCCCGATGGGCTGACGGCGCGAGGATGATCCCAGGAGCCACTGGAGAGGGAGCGAACGGATGACGTACCACGGAGCGGTCAAGGTCGGCGGAGCGCCGGACGTGCGGGAACTGGCCCACCTGATCATCACCAAGGTCGCCGTCGGCCCGTACGACAACAACGCCTACCTGCTGCGCTGCCGGGCCACCGACGAACAGCTCCTGATCGACGCGGCCGCCGACGCGCCGGTGCTGCTGGAGACCGTCGGGGACGACCTCGAAACGGTGGTCACCACCCACCGGCACCACGACCACTGGGGCGCGCTGGCCGAGGTGGTCGCCACCACCGGCGCCCGGACGGCCGCCGGCGAGCACGACGCCGAGGGCATCGACGTCCCCACCGAGCTGCTGCTCGCGGACGGTGCCGGGCTGCGGGTCGGCGAGGTCGAGCTCACCGTCCGCCACCTGGTCGGCCACACCCCCGGCGCGATCGTGCTGGTCTACGACGACCCCCAGGGCCACCCGCACGTCTTCACCGGCGACTGCCTCTTCCCCGGCGGTGTGGGCAACACCTGGGGCGACCCGGAGGCCTTCCGGACGCTCTACCGCGACGTCACCGAGAAGATCTTCGACGTCCTCCCCGACGAGTCCTGGGTCTACCCCGGCCACGGCGACGACACCACCCTGGGGGCCGAGCGCCCGCACCTCGACGAGTGGCGCGAGCGCGGCTGGTAGCCCCGCCCCGCCCCCGCCGAACGGCCGAGGCCCCCCCCCCCCGCAACCGACGCCGGGGGCAC